>NZ_JARJMS020000069.1:0-24537 GCF_029335995.1 Thermosynechococcus sp. Uc | reverse complement strand
GCCCTTGACTTTGATGATTTGATTTTGCGCACAGTGCATCTATTCCGACAGCACCCTGAACGCCTTGCATACTGGCATCAGCACTTCCAGCACATGCTGTTGGATGAATACCAAGACACCAACCGCACCCAAGACGATCTCATTCGGCTACTGGCCACCAATGTCACCCCACCCCAACAGTTTCAGAATTGGCGCGATCGCTCCATCTGTGTGGTTGGCGATGTGGATCAGTCTATTTATTCCTTCCGCTGTGCTGATTTCACTATCTTGATGGACTTCCAGAAAGATTTTGGCGATCGCCTGCCCGATGACGATAGCCGCACAATGATCAAACTAGAGGAAAACTATCGCTCCGTTGCCAACATTTTGCAGGCCGCCAATCATCTCATTGAGCACACCAACGAACGCATTCATAAAGTTCTGCGACCCACCAAGGGGGAAGGTGCTCCCATTCACTGTGAATGTTGTCACACTGAAACCGAAGAAGCCTATTTTGTTGCCCGCAAAATCAAAGCCTTGGGCAGCCAATCCCTCGAACCCCAATGGGGACGGTTCGCTATTCTCTACCGCACCAACGCCCAATCGCGCCCCTTTGAGGAGGCCTTAGTGCGCGCCAACATTCCCTACACCGTAGTTGGCGGTCTCAAGTTCTATGAGCGCAAAGAAGTCAAGGATATTCTTGCTTATTTGCGGCTGCTGCAAAACCCCCAAGATACGGTCAGTCTGCGGCGAATTATCAATGTGCCGCGACGTGGCATTGGCAAAACCAGTTTAGATCGCCTCAATGACGCTGCGCAAACCCTTGGTATTTCCCTGTGGGACTTAATTGTGGATACCGAGTCTATGACGCCTTTGGCAGGGCGAGCCAGCCGTGCGGTGCAGCAATTTGTTGCCTTCATAACCCGCCTGCGCTCCCTTGTGGACGATATTGACCTGCCTGAACTGGTCAAAACCGTAATTGAAGAGACAGGCTACCGCCGCGAATTAGAAAACGAGGGCACCGATGAAAGCCTAGAGCGGCTGCAAAACCTCATGGAATTGGTTAACGCAGCCCAGCAATTTAGTGAAGAAAATGAGGGGGCAAGCCTCAGTGATTTTCTCAACAGTTCTGCCCTTGCCTCGGATTTGGATTCATTGCAAGGGGGAGAGGGCGTTGTTTCTCTGATGACGTTGCATGCCGCCAAGGGGCTAGAATTTCCCGTGGTCTTTTTGGTGGGCATGGAGCAGGGACTCTTTCCCAACTTCCGCAGCCTCAACGACCCCATGGCCCTTGAAGAAGAACGCCGCCTTTGCTATGTCGGCATTACCCGTGCCCAAGAACAACTGTTTTTCACCTATGCCCAAAGCCGTCGCCTCTACGGCAGAAGTGAGGATACGATTCCTTCACAATTTTTAGGGGAGCTACCCCCTAAACTGCTGACGGGCAATCTCCAACGACGATCCAAAGTGGCTTCTGTCATCGAAGCATCCCCCTCGCGTTTGAACAAGTCCACTGCCTCCCTTTGGCGGGTGGGCGATCGCATTCTCCATCCTGTTTATGGCGAAGGGGAAATTACCCATGTTTTTGATACTGGTTCAAAGCTCTCCTTGGCCATTCGTTTCCCGCGACGCGGGCAAAAAGTAGTTGATCCGCGGATGACACCCCTTGAACGGCTGTAAATTAAGGTAGCCCACCGCAGGTTGAGAACAGTCTGAGGATAGAATGCGTCTCTTTGGGCACAATTCACGCTTTTGAAGCGTCATAACCAATATGAACGAATAGGGATATTGCCCGTGAGCAGCATTATTGTAGCAACCCTTCTTGCTCTCAGCGCTGGAGCGAACACTTATACGATTCCCCTGCAAGTCCCCGTCAGAGTGGCTCAGCAAGTACGACCCGCAGAAACCATCTTCTACGCTGAGAGGGGCGAGGGGTTATTTCGCATGAGTGGCCGTCCGAGTCAAAAGGTGATGTTTATGAGCCTCATGATTGATCCGCAAAAAGTGGCGGACATCAATATGCAGTTGGCTAATGGCAACTCCATTTCCTTCTCTGGTCACGTCATTGAGCAAGATGCCTACAACCTGCGTATTCGCTTGACCAGTTCTGGCATGGCCAATGCCAATGGCACTCTCAATATCCGTTACGGCACTCAGCAATCCATTCGTAATTTGGCGGGCAATGGTGAATTGGATGGTCAGCCTTTTGTGCTCACCTTCAAAGGCAAGATGAAATAATGAGTTGACAGAACTCCGTTAAACCCAAGATAATAGAAGATCGCTGAACAGAGCATATTAAAAGCGGAACTGGCGGAATTGGTAGACGCGCTAGATTCAGGTTCTAGTGTCCGCAAGGACTTCGGGGTTCAAGTCCCCGGTTCCGCATCCTAGCAAGCCTTCAAAGTACGGTACGATAGAGGTATTGGCTTCTATGAGCTGTCATTATGGCTTTTTCGTCCATTGCCGTTCGCGAACTCCCCATTTTTCCCTTACCGGATGTTGTCCTCTTTCCGGGGCGACCGCTGCCGCTCCACATTTTTGAATTTCGCTACCGCATCATGATGAATACGATTCTCGAGAGCGATCGCCGATTTGGCATCGTGATGTGGAATCCACAAACGGGACGACCAGCAACGGTGGGCTGTTGTGCGGAAGTGCGTCGCTACGAACGGCTTCCCGATGACCGGATGCTCATTGATTCCCTTGGTCAGCAGCGGTTTCGCATCCTTGACTATGTACGCGAAAAACCCTATCGCGTTGGACTGGTGGAGTGGATTGAGGATGAACCCACCAGCCTTGATCTGCGCCCCTTGGCTGAGGAAGTGCGACAACTGCTCGAGGATGTGGTGCGCCTCTCGGCAAAACTGACGGAGCAACCCATGGAACTGCCCCCAGATGTGCCGACAACCGCCCTTGAACTTTCCTATTGGATTGCCAGTAATTTTCGCGGTGTCGCTCAGGAGCAGCAACGCCTCTTAGAGCTACAGTCCACCTACGATCGCCTACTGCGGGAAGCAGAAATTTTAACCACCACTCGTAACCACTTGGCGGCGCGCACCGTCCTCAAGGAAACCTTCAAATAGGCCATTTCCTCTACGCTGGAATATGTTAAGCTAGAGGTCTTGCTGATTTTGCATCACATTGCCTTGCAGGGGAGAAAATCAATGAGCCGCGTTTGTCAACTAACCGGAAAAAAAGCAAATAACGCCTACGCTATTTCCCACTCCCACCGGCGGACAAAAAGACTGCAAGAAGTAAATCTGCAATGGAAACGGGTGTGGTGGCCAGAGGGCAAGCGTTGGGTACGACTGCGCCTCTCTGCCAAAGCAATTAAAACCCTTGAGCGCAAGGGCCTGAGTGCATTTGCCAAAGAAGCTGGCTTGAATCTCAATAAGCTCTAGGTGATTAGATAGCCACAAGGATCAATTTGGCCATAGCGGGCAATGATGTTTTGTTGGCCGGTTTGTTGCTGAATTTGCCAAGCCCACAACTGATCCCCAAGGGAAAAGTGCCACCACTCGTTAGGATGGCGTTGAAAACCTGCACAGTGCATTGCTTGATGGAGAATTTGGCGACGTTGAGCAAAGCAGATAGCATTGGTCTGCTCAGGATGGCAACTGTAAAAATCGGGAAAAGAGCGCTCAGAGATCTCATCAATGACTCCCCCCATGTCCAAGGGGCGGTTTTCTCCATCGGCAAGGGTCAGATCAACAGCAGCCCCCGTGCTGTGGGGAGGTGGTTTTTGCGGATCTAAACTGGGGACGGCCCAAAACTGATAAACCTGTTGCCAAATCTGACTGGCGATCGCTGGCTCAAGTTGCTCTGGATTGTGTCCTCCTTCCCGACAGAGGGTAGCAAAGGTATGCGCTACCATAAACTGCTGCACCACAACTGGCCGATAGGCATCAAAAATTGCCAATTGCCAACCATAAGGCTTTAGGAATGCTTGGGCACGCTCAAGGGCAGCAATCACGCCTACTCGCAAATAAAAAGGGGAAGCTGTGCCATAGGGGGCACCAAGGCTTTGATAAGGATGGGGTTCCAGCCGCAGAAAGGTAGGAGGAATAGGCGCTAGGGGTTCGCCACATTCCTCAATAGGAATGTTTGTATAGAGCTTATCCCCCATCGGCGCTAGGACTTGGCTTCGCGCTCAAGGGCAAGTTCGACTTGCTTAAATTCCTGTTCGAGGCGAGCTTTGAGCTTCTCAGGCAGAGGACGATTGGGATAGGAACTATAGTGCCCCGCAAGGGAATTGAGGGCAGTTTGCATTGTCATAAAAGAGGAGAGGGATCGCAGGGAGTTATCGCGACGATAGAGAGCAAAGAAATCATTAAGCTTTTTGCGGGCATCTGCTTGAGCCGCCTTTTTGTTGGGGTCATTATCTGGTAGGGCGATCGCTTCTCGCAGGCTACTAATGAGACTAAGGGTATCTTCACGGAAATTCCCTGTTAACCCAGTGGGCACATTGGCACAACTAGTTAGTAGCAGTGACACACTCAGCAAAAGTGCAGAAACCATCGCCCAAAATCGTTTCATATCGAACCCCAAAACAACATTAGGTCTTAAGATACCCATGAGGCTGATCTTAGCAAGAATTGGCTATCTTAACCCAGTTTTGTCCCTGCGAAAGGGGCTGTATTTGGGGCATGATGATCTCAGTCGTCATCAATGCTTAGGTCATCAAGGGGTACGGGAACGCGGTTGGCAATGACAATCTACTTTTATCGCGTCAAGGATGCCTACGGCAGTTTTTCCAATTTCTCTCCCCACGGGTTTACCCTAGAGGGCTATTATTGGCCAACAGCAGAGCACTACTACCAAGCCCATAAATTCTTGGGAACCGCCCATGAGGCCTTTGGTCATGTCATTCGCATTGCCCCAACCCCTGAAGCGGCTGCCCAACTCGGTCGCAGTGGTCGCTACCCCGTTCATCCCCAGTGGGAGCAACTGAAACGGCCGGTCATGTGGCGTGCCCTTGTTGCCAAATTTACCACCCATCCCGATCTTCAAGAACTGCTCCTGTCAACCGGTGACGAAGAACTAGTGGAGGATTCCCCGGTAGATAGCTATTGGGGCTGTGGGGGCGATCGCCAAGGCTCGAATTATCTGGGGCGACTACTGATGCATCTGCGGTACTGTCTGCGCCAAGGGGCAGATCTCCACGCCTTCACCCCTCTGCAAGATTGCCCATTTGGCTAGATGCCATGACTTTTGCCCACCACCCAGTGGCGGCGGAAAAACCGAGCAAGGCTAGATTCTTGTAGTTGCAGACAGATAGGGCGACCATGGGGACAGGTGTGGGGTTGACGGCAGCGATGCCACTCATCCACAAGGGTTTGCATTTCTACGAGGGTGAGGGGCGTGCCGTTACGAATGGCACTGCGACAGGCAACGGCCACCTTGGCAGCGGTTAGATCCGCCACCTGGCTGAGTTCCATGAGAGCAGCCGCAATGTCGGGGCGATCGCGCAGCAGAGCAGGAACACTGCGCACAGCCCAAACCTGTACCCCAAAGGGGGCGATCGCCAAACCCCAGTCCTGCAGGCGTTGCACTTGGGCTTCGGTCAGGGATTCCAAAAGGACGGGCTTGTCTAGCTCCACTACCTGCCAGTCGGCTTCAATTTGCTCATAGAGTACCCGTTCATGGGCAATGTGCTGCTCAATCAGCCAAATCTCTTCCGGTTGCTCAACAATGATGTAAGTATTGTGCAATTGCCCGACCACTTTCAGTTTTGAGAAAGAAAGTTGATTTGAATTAGGTGATAGCAGCGTCCGATAGCGGTTTGGTGGTTCAGCCGCCTTTAACACTTGATAGCTGCTGGCATAACTCAGAGGAGTTGCTGGGCTAGCAAGGAGTTGGCCAATGCGCTCTACCAAAAGAGCTTGCCATTGCTCTGGTTCCCGTAGATAGATCGTGCGCTTTTGCGGTTCTGCTGACCAGTCAATTGCCGCTGGGGGCAAATGGAGATGGGCAATGCACAGAGGAAAGCGCTGCCGCGGCAACCCGCGCCCAAAGGCTTCAAGAATAACCTGCTGCCATGAGGGATCGCTGTGCAGCTCTACCCACCGACCATTGATTGCTACCCCTAACCAATCGGGGCGGGGACGATGGTGGCGATCTGGGGAAACCAAGACGAGTTCAATCTGGGCATCGTTGATTTGGCGCAGATCTTGGGGATGGAGTTGAGGAACCAGTTGCAGCAGGCGATCGCCCAAAGAAGCCACCGCCGGCCAGTGACACCACGGTTTGCCATCCTTCAGGAGATGCCAAGCCACCTGTGGGAAACAAAGGGCAATTTCCTGAAGGCGCCGCTGGATCTGTTTTGGGTTAGTTTCCTGCTGACGTTGCGGCCAGTCTTGAAAAATTTGTTCAGCAATGACGCGAGTCCCCACGGCCATGCCTAGAGGACGAAGGCTGTGGACTTGGCCTTGGGCATCATACCTGACCCGCCAACCCGTATCTGCCTCGCGATGGCGACTGCAAATGGTTAACTGTGCCATTTGTGCCAAGCTGTAAAGGGCTTGACCACGGAAGCCTAGGGTGGTGATGTCGGCGAATTCCCCACTGCTGGGTAACTTACTGCTGGTATAGGGAAGGGCAACTTGGCTTAAATCGGCTTGGCGAATCCCTTCGCCATTGTCTGTAACCTCAAGGTGCCATGCTGAGGGGTGCCACTGAAGATGAATGCGACTAGCACCCGCATCAAGGGCATTTTCCACTAGTTCTTGGACAACAGTAGCAAGGGAGTCGAGGGTTTCAGCGGCAGCGATCGCCCGCTGCATTGGCGTAGGTAAAGGCACGACCGTAAGGCCATCGCTCATGTCAGCCACTCTTGGGCAAGATCAAAGATTTGGTGTGCCAAAATTAACTTTGGTGCCTTGGCAAGGGAGCGCGATCGCCCCCGACGATCCAGTACTACAGCGGCATTTTCAACAGTGCCAAAGCCACAATCCACTTGATCCACAGCATTGGCCACGATCAAATCCAGGCCCTTACGTTCTAGCTTTTCACGGGCAGGCGTCACAATATCTCCGGTTTGAGCAGCAAAACCAATCAGACGTTGGTGAGGCTGGCGCATTTGAGCTGCCATTTGCAAAATATCGGGCACCGCACGTAGGGGTAAGGCCATGGGCAACTCCGATTTGGGGAGCTTTCCCGACCACTGTTGTGCCGGGCGGACATCCCCAACCGCCGCGGCCATAACCAGCCAATCCGCTTCTGGCCAAGCTTTCTTGACGGCCTGCAGCATACTTTCACTGTCAATTGCCTCAATGGCCGTGACTTGTGGAGGAATGGGTTCGGCGATCGCCCCATGAATCAACGTCACCGTTGCGCCGCGATGAAGGGCTGCTCTGGCTAGCGCAATCCCCATTTTTCCCGTTGCCGGATTGCCAATGAAGCGCACCGCATCCCAATACTCACGGGTGCCGCCGGCCGTAATCAGCAGATGCTTTCCAGCTAAATCCCGTCTGCCCTGGGTATAGGCCAAAGAGTCCAGATAGGCAATGATCTCCGTCGGCTCGGCCATCCGCCCCACTCCCACAGTGTCACAGGCCAAACGGCCATAGAGGGGGGGCAAACAGTGGTAGCGCGACTGCTGTTGTAGTTGCTGCCAATGAGCCTGTACTGTTGGCTGCTCCCACATGGTGGTATTCATGGCCGGGGCAACTAAAATCGGTATCTTTGAGGCCAACACCGTACTGGTGAGAAGATTGTCCGCCAGTCCCAGCGCCAGTTTTGCCAGCGTGTTTGCCGTCAGTGGAGCAATCAGCAGTAGAGTTGCCCATTCCCCGAGATCAATGTGGAGAGGACGGGGGGCTTGGGAATGCCAAAAGTCCTGATCAGTATAGACCGATTGGCGGCACAGCGTAGAAATGGTCAAAGGGGTAATAAATTGCGCTGCTGTCTCCGAAAGAATTGCTGCAACCTCCCACCCTGCTTTCACCTGGTGGGAAATGACCTCACAGATTTTATAGGCGGCAATGCCACCCCCCACCCCCACCAGGAGATGGGGCACTCCTGTAGGACTAGGACTCGTCAAAGGCCTCTAAATCCAATAGATACAGATAAGGTTCTGCCAGTTCAGGCCGCTGGAAGGCAATCGCCCGCAGCAGATGCCAATCCTCCAAAGCTGCAAAGGGGGTGTCATAGTCATCTTCCTCCAATCGCCGTGCCAAAGCAGCCACATCCTGTGGTGTGAGGTGGTTAATATACTCTGGCGAATAGTGGTGTGTAACCGCCATACCCCCTCCTTAAGCTTGACCCAACTCTTTCTCTGCCTATTCCTCTATTGTAGCTAGCGTAGCCCCAAGAAATAAGTCCACTTTTTTGCGCCTCCCTAGCACTGGACAATAGGCTTCCTCCGCCCCTCAGGAAATTGACGGCGACTGAGCATTGAGGTACTCACCAATTTTCTTGTCAATTTTCATAATATGGCTGACAAGCCAATTGGCAAGGCTTTCATGGAGGCGAATAGCCAGAGACTCATCGTCGGACGATTGGCGATAGGCACTTTGAAAGTCTTTCAGAAGTACCAGAAACTGGCGATGGGCTTGACAGTTGGTCTCGGCCAAAGGGCATTGCGCTTGGTGAGCACAGCTTTCTTCCTTCTCAAAGTGCCACTCGGCGTAGTACTTCAGGAAGGCAAGCAGTCGCTGAACTGCCCCTCGCCCCTCACCGCGATGAATTGCGCCAGCAAGATCATTGACTGCCTCCACCAGTTCGCGGTGGTGAGCATCAATCATTGCCACACCTGTTTTTAAATCATTGGTCCATTCAAAGTAGGTAAGAGCCATGCCTCTCATTCCTAGACATAATGTTGAGTTTATGTTGAGTTTAACAGGCAGTTGCCGCCTTGGCCTTGTCTGCTGTTACAGCACTAACGTACTCGCCAATTTGCTTATCCACAACTGCAATGTGGCTAACTGTCCAGTCTGTCAATTGCTTGTGAAAGTTCACTGCTAAAGCTTCCACTGCATCTGAACTGCCTTGGCCTGACAGTTCTGCTGTCCGTGCAGCTTTATACTCCTGCTCAAACTTGGCAATCAGCCGACGGAAAGCCTCATGCTCTCGGAGATTGCGTTCAGCAATCGGACATTGATATTTGGCAGCCAGCTCCTCTTCATAGCGAAAGTGCCAATCGGCATAGGCCAAAGCACAGGCAAAAATGCGCTTTATTGCTGCTGCTCCCTGTCCCTGCTGAATGGCCTCTCCTAGCTCATTGACCATGGCCAACAATTCCTTGTGCTGGTTGTCAAGGCCGGCATGGCTTGTTTTCAACGCTTCTGTCCATTCAATACGCGTCACTTCCGTCATGGTCAACCTCCTTTCATGGCTTTAGGTTTCAAGAATGACAGCACGCCCATAAGAAATGATTGACTTAGGGATCCGCTGCTCTCCTCTGCAGGCTGGGGCAGCGGTGTTGGTGAGGAGGGGGATGGTTCGGTGCTGATATTGGGAATCTCCTCCACTAAGCCAGCCACCATCAGTCGAAAACAGATTTTTTGCACCTCTAGAACGGGTAAATTGAGGGCTTGGGCAATTCCCTCTAAGGTGACGGTTTTGTCCACATATTCCCAGACCCGCCATTCTACAGGGTTCAAGTGACAGGGAGGTTGCCCTTCACTCAAACTAATCACCGTTGAATCGGGCAAGGGCAACTTGTCCATCAGAGGTGTCCAATCTCGCAGGAGCCGCAAACCTGCTAAGGCCACATCTCGCGGCGGTGCGCTCAAGCCCGTCATTTCCGCTAACGGCAAGGGGTGATTGGCATCAAACTTGAACCATCCTTCAGCAAGACTAAACAACTCTGGAATCGGTGTGAGCACTTGCTGCTTAAAGAGCAACTGCAACTGTTGGCTATCCAAAGCTCCTTGGGTTTTCAGCAGCAGGCCAAGCGGCTGGTTGAGGGGATATAGCTTTAAAAGCCGGTGAATCGTTGTAACACGGATGAAGCCGCGTTGGTCAATAAGCTGTTGCAGGCCTTGATGGTCAAGTTCGTGGGTGGCTGCTACAATCTGACCTAAGCGAAAGAAAATGTAGTGGTGCTTAAGCGGTGCAATAGATAGGGTCTCTGTTTCAACCGGCTTGATCGAAAGACACCCTGTTTTTTGCCCCTGTTCTAGAAAGCGAAAGATTTCCCCTAAGGAAAATTCAGATAGATAACCAGTGATTTTCATTTGGTTTCCCCCTTCGTATGAATTTCAGTCCCTACCCCCTTGAAAATCAACTAGTGCCTCACAGCATCCCAGTTCAGTTGTTCGGCTTGGTGTTTGGCATAGGTTTCAATGAGTTTCATCATGGCCGCGGCAACAGAACCTGGGTCAAGGGCATTCACCTGTACCATGGGTGGGCGATTGTGGGGGCTGAGATAGCCTAGGGCGATCGCAATATCCTCCGGCGGCCAAGCATTTGGGTTATCCGCATGACTCAGCCCAATCACCATAGGAATTTTGGCACGGTGGCGCATAAAGGCCAAAATGCGACGGGCGGCTCGAAAGTCTTGGGGACGGTGGGAACTGACCAGGAGAATAAAGGCATGAGCCTTGCGAATCAAAATTTCCCACATGAAATCAAACCGCTCTTGCCCCGGCGTGCCGTAGAGGTGCAAAGCTACATTGGGACCAAATTGTAGTCGGCCAAAATCCATTGCCACTGTGGTTTTCTGTTTCCAACTCCCCACTTCATCCGTAGCTTTCCGATCGGTATCGACCGGTTCAATTTCGCTAATCGTGCGAATAAATGTAGATTTCCCTGCCCCCACTGGCCCAGTAATGACAATCCGCATGATTTCCATGGCGCTACTTTCCTCCTTCGGCAAGGACAGGGACAGTTAAACACCCACTGATTGCAATCCTCCTGTTAGCTGCGGTTGCAGTTCAGCAATGACATTCTTAATTTCAAGGTTAATAATGCCCTGTTTGGCTGCTGCATCTGCCAATACCAGCAATACTGCCTCCTCGGTACAGCTAGTAAGAATGCCATAGCCATTCGTCCCTTCGACAAGAATCCGCTCAATTTGACCCCGACTCAGCTCTCGACCAATCCGTTCGCCTAAGGACAGCATCGCCGCTGACATGGCGGCCACTCGCTCATCATCCATTCCTGTGGGTAGCGCTGCTGCCAACGTCAAGCCATCGGGGGAAACCAGTGCTGCCCCTTGGACATTACTGGCATCAGCAACAAATTTTTGTAATGTTGCTTGAAGTTTTGCTGCATTAATTGCCATAAAGCACCTCTTCTAGAAAATCAACTCAATTAATATTGGTAAGGTGCGGTGTTGCTGACGCTCTCTATTTCACGGTTTCAAGATCTCAGCAAGAGGAAGACCCTACCTATCCCAATAGTAGGTTATCCTCAATGAATCCAAAGGTTGCTTGGCAAACAGTTTAAGCAAGCTTAACAAAATATCTAAAATGTTAACAGGTGCTGTTATTATTTTTATTATTAAACGAAATCTTTTTCCCACGCATTCAGTAGAATAATTGAGCAATGCGCGCTTGGGAAACTGAAGTATGGGAAGCAGCCGCTGGCAATGGGCAGTTAGAGCAAGGATGGCCACGCTAGGCAGAATTTTCCTTGTGAGTGCTGTTTTTTTGCCTATTACTGGCACCCTAGCCCAAGGAACCCGTTCTGAAGTGTTGAATATTGCTGAGTTAATTCGTGCGCGAAACTATGCTCGCCAAGCCGCAGAACGAGTCAATGGGGGGTTGACTCGCTATCGTGCTGACGCCTCGATGCACGGCCCTGTGCGCCAAGCACCCTACGTCCGTAATGCAGATGGCTCCTATACATTTCGTGTTTTAGGCTACAGGGTCAAGAACGGAGTTCCGCAGCCGCTGCCCAGCATTGAAACAGTGGTCACCGTGGCGCCTGACGGACGTACCACTGTTAACTACAATGGGGTGATTCGCAATTAGAGGCTCAACTCCCTAGTTCACCAAGCCATCGCCTTTGGCTAAGAACTCTTTCAGGAACCAGCGATGTTTTTGGTGAGTTTGCACCAAGCGGGTGTAGAGATCGGCGGTACCAATATCGCCAGCATCAGTGGCAATTTCGGCATCTTGGTGCATTTCGGTAATAATCAGCTCATGGTTAGCGATCGCCTCCTCAATCATTTGCTTAACCGTAAGTTGGGCACTGGAGGGGGTTACCGTTGCCACCTTTAGGTAGTCTGCTGGATTTGCCACGGGTTGGCCATCGAGCATCAGGCTGCGCTCGGCCAGTTCATCAATCATGGCAAAAACCTCTGCCCCCTGTTCTTCAAAGAGCAGGTGTAAATCCCGAAACAAAGGGCCATAGGTCAACCAATGGTACTTTTTGTAGTTCAAATACATGACCACTGCATTGGCTTGTTCCCGTTTCAGTGTTGTCAGCACTTGCTCTTTCAGTGTTGTTGTTGCACTCATAGCGGTCTCCTTTGACAGTCATTGAACTGTCCTGTCTTACTCAATCATACTCATAACGAGTACGCTTTAGCAACCTGTAGAGGGACTCCTGCCATTCTATTGACATTAAGATGAGAGTAGTTCCTTACTGCTCAACAACGTTAGGATAAACAGCATAATCATCAACTCAATTTAGTGTTTTCTTTAGCTGCTCCCATGGATGCTTCGGCCAACCACCCCGGTACCTATGTTCCCCACCTACAATCGCCGACTCGCTCTGGTGAACAGCAGCGGGGGTTCATGCGTCCCAGTGAGTTAATTCTAGCGGCACCCACACCCCGGTTGTTATTACATTCAATTTACATGCAACGTTCTATTGTGTTGGAGCAGTTGCCGGTTTGGCAAATTGGTCGAAGTAAAGATTGTGATATTGTCTTGCCCGATCGCTGGTGTTCGCGGCATCACATTCGCATTGAACGTCAAGCGGATCATTCCTACCGTTTGACCGACCTCAAGAGCATGAACGGGACATTCATTGGCAATAGCCGTATTCACGCACCCCATATTCTCAAACACGGCGATTGCATTTCCATTGGTGAGTCAGAACTGGAATACATTGACTTGCGGGATGCAGCGAGTCTTCACTCCTACACCAACCACTCCCATGAGAGCAAGGGTCAAGTCACGGTGCTGATGACCCACTCTTCGCGTACCCAAGGGCAAATGTGGCGGGAAGTCTTGAACTCCCAAGGGATTTCGACAATTTGGGCAACTTCTCACTTTGAGCTAGAAAAAATTATTGCCCATGTGGAGTCCCTCAACTGCAAAATCAGCCTATTGCTCTTGGATTTGGGAATGCCCAAAACCAATCCCTACGATTTTTGTCGCCGGTATCGCCAGCACTATCCAGAAATAAATGTCATTCTTCTCAGTGGTATGCGCACCCATGTCCATGCATCGGAGTGCAAGTGGGCGGTCAATCAAGGCGCGATGGCACTCTTTGCGGGTTTGCCCCACAACAATATTTTTTCTGAACTCACGAGCATTACAGAGCGATTGCAAACAATTGCCCAAGCCCTCGAGTGGCCCTACCTCGATTCTGAAGCCCTCACCAGTACACTCCTGAAACTGCAAAATGCTGTGGATATGGAGATGTCAGGGATTGTCTTCTAGAACGGCTGCACCGATGGGTAAGCAGTGCTACAGTCAGTGAGAGTAGTGTTTTCAGCAGATGGCGAACATTGGTTGTTACAGCGTCACAAATTAGTGCATTCGATAAATCCCTAGGGCGGCTAGAGTGGCCGCGTCTGTGTCAGCAGTTGGCAACGTTTGCTTCGACAAAGCGGGGAATGCGTCAGCTACAGTCGGGCGAAATTTTGGCTGGCACCCCGGCAGCCACTCAGGTGCTGTTGGCGCAAACCGCAGAAGTCATTGCCTTGGAAACGGTGCACCAAGTGCGCTTAGATTTCAGTCAGGTGACGGATCTTGAACCTGCCCTTGAGCGGTTGGATCATCGGGGCTGCTTGCAGGGAAGTGAACTCCTAGCGATCGCCCACCTGTTGAGTGCTGGGCGACAACAGCGGCGGCAAATTGAGGAACACGAGCAACTGCAGGAACTGCAACGACTAGTGGCCGGCGTCCGCACCTATCCGGAGGTCGCCCAAGAGATCTACCGCTGTATTACGGATCAAGGGCAAGTGAGCGATCGCGCCAGTCCCGAATTGGCGCAGATTCGCCAACAGCAACGGCAATGCCGCGCCCAGATCCAACAGCACCTACAGCAAATTTTGCAGCAGCGAGCCAGTGCAATTCAGGAGGCGGTGGTTACACAACGGCGCGATCGCTATGTGTTGGCAGTGAAAGCCACCCACAAAGACCAGATTCCCGGAATTGTCCACGATCTTTCCGCCAGTGGCGCCACCCTCTACATTGAGCCACAGGAAACCATTGAGCTACAAAACCGCCTGCAACAGCTTGTCCATCAGGAAGCCGAGGCCGAGCGTGCCATCTGCCAAGCCCTCTCGGATCAATTGGCCACCATCAGTGACGATCTGTGGTATTTGCTCGATGTACTGACAAGCCTCGATATGGCAGTTGCCCGTGCCCGCTACAGTCTCTGGTTGCAGGGCAATCCACCCCAGTTTGTCGGCGAGACGCGGCTGCACTTAAAAGCGCTGCGCCATCCCCTGTTGGTCTGGCAACAGCAGCACGAACAGGGGCAGACGGTGGTGCCAATTGATCTTGAATTGCAGCCCCCCACAAAGGTGGTCACGATTACAGGTCCGAATACCGGCGGGAAAACAGCAACGCTGAAAACATTGGGATTGGTAGCCCTCATGGCCAAGGCGGGGCTGTATGTGCCGGCGGCTGCACCCGCAGAGTTGCCTTGGTTTGTGGGCATTTGGGCAGACATTGGCGATGAGCAGTCCCTCACCCAAAACCTGTCCACCTTTTCCAGTCATATCTGCAATATCCGCGATATTTTGGCGGAGCTAGAGGTTGCAGGCGGCAATACACTGGTGTTGCTTGATGAAGTGGGGGCAGGCACCGATCCCAGTGAAGGCACAGCGCTGGCGATCGCCCTGTTGCGCTATCTGGCAGATCACGCCAGTCTCACGTTTGCCACAACCCACTATGGCGAACTCAAGGCCCTCAAGTATCAGGACAGCCGCTTTGAAAATGCCGCTGTGGAGTTTGACGAGCAGACCCTAGCCCCGACCTACCGGCTGCTGTGGGGCATTCCCGGCCAATCCAATGCCCTAGCGATCGCCCAGCGGTTGGGGCTGTACCCCAGCATTGTTGAAGAGGCTAAAGCCTGTCTCCACAGTGAGAGGAACAGTGTCAATGAGATGATTCTGGGACTAGTGAGCCAACGCCAAGCCCAAGAGGCCAAAACCACGGCGGCAGCGGCACTGCTTCGTGACACTGAAGCCCTCTACCAAGAAATTGCCAGCCAAGCCCAGCAACTGCGCCAGCGGCAACAGCAACTGCGCCAACAACAGGAGGAGCAAGTACGCACTGCCCTCAATGAGGCGCAACGGCAAATTGCCAAAGTGATTGCCCAACTCCAAAGGGCCAACAGTCCCGAACAGGTTCAAGCCGCCCAAGCGGCGCTGCATCGAATCGAGAACACTTATTTACCCCCACCCCCGCCCGTTGGCTTTATTCCCCAGCCGGGCGATCGCGTGCGCTTACCCCAATGGCAACAGGTGGGCGAGGTTCTCAGCGTCAGCCGGCAGGGGGATATCGTTGTCCAAGTGGGGAACGTGAAATTTACAGTGCCGCCCCATGCTGTTGAATCCCTTCAAGGAGAACCGGTACACCTGCCCTCTAAACAAAATCAGCAGAAGCCTTGCCCCGACCCAGCCCCCCCCAAAGTACCGACTATTCGCACTGAAAGCCGTACCCTTGACCTGCGGGGCAAGCGTACCCACGAGGCAGAACCTCTCCTAGAGGAATTCCTCAACCGCCAAGAGGGAACCGTTTGGATTATCCATGGCCATGGCAGTGGTGCCCTCCGCCGCTTTGTGCATCAATTTTTAGATCAGCACCCCAGCGTTGAGAACTATACCCTTGCCCCTCCCGAAGAGGGGGGTCGTGGGGTAACTATTGTGCAGTTATAGGGAATCAGCAAATGCAACAGCGGATTAAAGACATTCTCCATCGAGGTCAACTGGGCGATCGCGTGACCGTCCGAGGCTGGGTGCGCACCAAGCGCGAACTCAAAGAATGTACCTTTGTCAACCTCAACGATGGCTCAACTCTTGCTGGGCTGCAGGTAGTTATCCCCAACACCTTGGCCGCCGCTACCCCTTGGATAAAAAACCTGACCACAGGAGCTGCTGTAGAATTTAGGGGCGAACTGGTGCTGTCTCCCGGCAAGGGGCAAGCCCTAGAACTCCATGCCCAGCAGATGCACCTCTGGGGGGCTGCAGATGCCGAGAGCTATCCCCTGCAAAAGAAACGCCACAGTTTTGAATTTCTGCGCACGATTGCCCATCTGCGACCGCGAACCAATACCCTCGGCGCCGTGATGCGTGTGCGCAATGCCTGTGCTATGGCCATTCACCAATTCTTTCAGGAACGGGGCTTCCTCTGGGTGCACACGCCAATCATTACTGCCAGTGACTGCGAAGGAGCAGGGGAACTCTTTACCGTAACAACACTGAATTTGGCTCAGCCTCCAAAAACGCCGGCGGGGGAGATTGACTTTAGTCAAGACTTCTTTGGTCGCCGCGCCTACCTCACGGTGAGTGGTCAATTGGAGGCGGAAATTATGGCCACGGCCTTGACCAATGTCTATACCTTTGGTCCTACCTTCCGCGCTGAAAATTCCAATACCTCGCGCCACCTGGCGGAGTTTTGGATGGTGGAACCGGAAATGGCCTTCTGTGACCTCAAGGGGGATATGGAGCTGGCGGAAGCCTTTTTACAGTTTGTCTTTCGCTCTGTACTTGACCACTGCGCAGAGGATTTGGCCTTCTTTCAAGAGCGCATTGACAATAGCGTCATGGCCACCGCTGAGCAGATGGCCAGCCAATCCTTTGCCCGCTTAAGTTACACAGAGGCCATCCAAATCCTTGAAAAGAGTAGCCGCCCCTTTGAGTTTCCAGTGGCTTGGGGGCTGGACTTGCAGTCAGAGCATGAGCGCTATCTAGCGGAGGAGTACTGCCAGCGCCCCGTGATTGTCTATGACTATCCGGCTACACTCAAGGCCTTCTATATGCGCCTAAACGAGGATGGCAAAACTGTGGCGGCCATGGACGTTCTAGCGCCCAAAATTGGTGAGATTATTGGCGGCTCGCAGCGGGAAGAGCGGCTGGAAGTGTTGCAGCAGCGGCTTGCCAGCCAAGGGCTAGACCCTGCTCCCTACTGGTGGTACTTGGACTTGCGCCGCTATGGCAGTGTGCCCCATGCGGGCTTTGGCCTAGGCTTTGAGCGCCTTGTGCAGTTTATGACGGGAATGGACAACATTCGTGATGTGATTCCCTTTCCGCGGACGCCGGGCAATGCCGAGTTTTAACTGAGGCGGTGGGGTTCGCCAAAAAGAATAATCGAGGTCTGTACTTGGCGGATGACTTGGGTGGTAATGTCACTAACCGCCATGCCGCCCGCTGTGCCCCGCCGAATGGAGCGCATCAGGACAAGATCACAGTTTTGCGCTTCTTGGAGAATAGTGCTAGCAATGTTGTTGCTGGCAACAGTTTGAATGTCGGTGGCGATCGCCCCGCCGGTTTCTTGCAGGATATTGCGCAAATCCTGTTCAAACTGTCCTATTTGCTCTGGGGGGGTGTTGGTTAAAAAGACATGCAGCAGCACCACTTTGGCTTGGCTACTACTGGCTAAAGCTTGGGCAAATCTGACGATCCGCAACGTACTGGGGGTGAGGTCCCGCGTGGGTACCAAAATCGAGCCAATGTGTTCCGGTGCATCTAGCAGCCGAGTAATGGCCACCGGGCAAGGACTTGACCAAAGAACCCTATCAATGACATTGCCGAAGAGCCGTGCTCGCAAACTGCCGGTTTCTGACCACCCCAACACAATTAAACTGGCATTCTGTTCGCGGCTAAAGCGACTAATCCCTAGGGCAACATCATCATCAATGCGCAGGGCGGCAGTTGCTTCGACGCCATAGACCTCGGCCAGTTCCACAGCGCGGCGCGTAAGTTTACGACCGCGGTTGAGCGCAGCATCGAGCTGGGGATCGTCCATGTGCACCTGAGCAGGGACAATTGTTACTGGCACCACCCGCCCAGATTCATGGCGAGCCAAAAGTGCGGCCAATTCCACAAGCGATCGCTGGGTTTGGGGATTATGGATGGGCACCACGACGGTAAAGGGATGGGGCTGAGCCTCCTCACTGCCATCCCACCAATTGGCCAGCTCCTCAATGTCCTCCTGTTGCGGCTGAGGAATGGGAAGGCAACTGGCGGTGCGAGCGGTAATCATCGGGCCTAGAATCGAAGTCACCACCATTAGGACAAGAACACTGTTGAGCACATCTTTGGTCAAGATGCCCTCTTGAAATCCCACCAGTGTTGTTGCCAGGGTAGCCGCCACCTGCGGTAAGGACAGCGACCATATGGTCAGCATCTCAATGGGCGTGTAGCGGTACCACAGCGCCGAAAGCCAAGCGGCAACGAATTTGCTGCCCATTAGACCCACGACAATCGCCGCCGTAATTCCAATTGAACTGAGGGTTTCAACAAAGGCGGGAATGTCAATCAACAACCCCATATCCACAAAGAAACAGGGGATAAAAAGCACACCGCCAATAAACTCCACCTTTTCCTTGACGGGACTCTCGCCGAGAACATCATTGACGGCCAAACCGGCCAAGAAAGCACCCACAATTTGCTCAACGCCAATGACTTGGGCAGCAACAGAAGCAACAAACAATGCCAAAAGAATAAAAAGAAACTGATTTCCTTGATCGTCGCGCGATCGCTGGAAAAACTCCTTGCCAGCGCGATCAAAGCCCCAAAGCACCAAAAAGCAGTAAAGGCTGAGGGTAATCAGTTGATGAAGGAGCGTCAGCAGCGTAAATTCCCCCCTGTGAATGCCCACGCAAATGGCCAAAATCACTAGGGCGGCTGTATCGGTAAAAATCGTGGCTCCAATGGTTATAGTGACGGCTTCGTTTTGGACAACCCCCAGCCGTCGCACAATCGGATAAGCCAGCAGAGTGTGGGAAGCAAGGATTGAGCCAATCAGCAGGGAGCTATTCCAGCCAAAACCAAACCAGCGCCCAATGATGATTCCGGTAATAATGGGTACGATGAAGGTGAAAAAGCCAAAGACTGCCGAACGATGGCGGGTTCTGCGAAACTGGCTGAGGTCAATTTCTAGACCGGCCACAAACATTAAGTAAACCTTGCCGATGTTAGAGAGGAGCTGGATGGTTTCACTCTTGTGCTCCAAAAACTGTAGCCCATTGGGGCCAAGGAGAACACCGGCAAGGAGCAGCCCCACCAACCCCGGCAGGCGCAACCGCTCAAACAGGGGGGGAATCACTAAAATAACGGCCAGCAAAACCGTAAAAACAACTATGGGATTGCCCCCGTCCATTGTTGCCACCGTAAAATTGTACGCCTTCAGAATACCCTAGCCTTACTGCCCCTGAAAGTAGCGGCCAATGGTTTCCACGTCCTTGTCGCCCCGTCCTGAACAGTTAATGACAATCCGCGGTTGTCCCGTCAGTTGTGGACAAAGGGTTTCCAGATAGGCCAAGGCATGGGCAGTCTCTAGGGCTGGCAAAATTCCCTCCAACTGGGCAAGGCGGACACAGGCGGCCACAGCCTCGGCATCGGTGACACTGTAGTATTCTGCCCGACCAATGTCCTTGAGGTAGCTGTGCTCTGGCCCGACCCCCGGATAGTCTAAGCCGGCACTAATGGAGTGAGCCTCCACCACCTGCCCTTCTTCATCCTGCAGCAAGTAGCTCATTGCCCCGTGGAGCACCCCCACTTCTCCCTTGGTGAGGGTGGCAGCATGGTAGCCGGTGTCCAACCCTTGACCTGCGGCTTCAACCCCAATTAAGCGCACTTGTGGTTCTTCAACAAATTCATGGAACAGTCCAATGGCATTGGAGCCTCCCCCGACGCAAGCAAGGAGAATATCCGGCAGCCCGCCCCATTTTGCAAGGCACTGCTGGCGCGTCTCTTTGCCAATTACGGCATGGAATTCCCGCACCAACAGAGGGTAAGGATGGGGACCTGCCACTGAGCCAAGGATGTAATGGGTTGTCTCCACGTTGGTCACCCAATCGCGAATGGCTTCGGAGGTGGCATCTTTGAGTGTTCCTGTGCCCGCGCTGACGGGTTGCACCTCTGCGCCCAATAGACGCATCCGTAGCACGTTGAGGCGCTGCCGCTCCATGTCCTGAACCCCCATGTAGATGACGCATTGGAGGCCAAAGCGGGCACAGACTGTTGCTGTGGCTACGCCGTGCTGACCGGCTCCTGTTTCAGCAATAATGCGCTGTTTGCCCATACGTTGAGCCAAGAGTACTTGGCCGAGGGCGTTGTTGATCTTGTGGGCACCGGTGTGATTGAGGTCTTCCCGTTTGAGATAAATCTGCGGCTGGACTTGGTCATTGGCATAGTGGGCACTGAGGCGCTCTGCAAAGTAGAGGGGGCTAGGACGACCCACATAGTCCTGTAACAGGTGCTGCAGCTCTGCTTGAAAGTCAGGGTCGTGGCGGTAGTGGGCAAAGGCCGCTTCCAATTCGCTGAGGGCGGGCATCAGCGTTTCGGGCACGTACTGACCCCCAAAGCGGCCAAAGTAGCCGCGGGAATTGGGGCGAGCAGCAGTAGAGAGGGCAACAGTCACAGGCAAAGTCCTTTTTTGTGCAGGGGTTCTTTATGCGATTGTGCCATGTTAGGGGCGGCAACGACGGACAGTACTGAGGGGATTGAGCCATGCCAACAGGCATTCTTCAAGAGTTTGCATTTCTGGAAAAAGACGCTGCTTAATCCACTGACCCACGGCATCCAAGGGGGAAAATTCCGCTCCCACTTGCCACTTGAGGTCTTGGCTGAGGGGGGTAAGATGATTGCCTGGCAGTTTCAAGGCGGTGACCATATCGCCAAATTTGGCTCTGAGAAGGCTGCGTAGACGGGGGGTTTGATCAATGTCGTCGTCTTGGAAGCGAATGAGCAGGTTGCGGCGGACGGGGTACTGCTGCTGGATGAGTGCCTCGGTTTCGGCGGGAGTGGGGCTAAACTCGACGCCTACGGGGGTCAGATTGTCTAAGCCGGGAATGGATTGGGCAGCGGCGTAGTTGTTAAACGCCAAGAAAATGTTGCCGGCGCGATCGCCATCGTGGAGGCTATTAATGAGCAAGTGGAGCTTGCAGCCCATACTGTGGCCAAGGCCGTAAATCGGCAGCGCCGGTGGATAGCCGCCGCGGTGCACAAGCCAATCGAGGGCGTAGTCCAGTTTGTGGAGCACCTCAAGGGCGATCGCCCCATGGTCAAAGTGATTCACAAAAGGAGTGGCAATGATGCCGTAGTGGGCTTCTGCCAAGTACTCCAACAGACGCCGATAGGTGACCTGAGGCGCAGCCGCCACAAAGGCTCCGCCTAAAAAGTGAATCCACCCCAGGGGACGCTGGGGCAAGCACAGCCAATTGCCACGAACTTCTTGCCACTGCAAAATTCAATCACTCCAAAAATGCCTAACTGCTTGTAATCTAGCAATACGGGAAATGCAGTGGTATGGGACACGGGTTGATGACAACAATTGTCGGGATAGGGGTAGCTGCCTTCGGATTGCTAGCCGTTTTGGTGGCAATTGGCTTGGAGTGGCGCTATCGTCGGCGGCCTGCCCATCCCCTAGAGGTGATCCGTGCCACTTGGAATCTGGAAATCTATGAGCCAACCCACTATCGGTTTGTGGGGCTATTGGGCTTCAGCAATCCCCACCGCGGGATTGAGGTCATGGTGCCGGAGCTGCGGGCAGAGGTGGTGCTGTTGTCCGAGGGCAGTGTGGAACAAATCCAAACCGCAGTGCAGGTAATCCCGCGCCACCCAGAGCCAGAGTTTCCTCCCCGTGCAGATGGCTATTGGTTTGCCTACATTGTCAAGGCCACCAAGCAAACCCATGTTGAACTCTGCGTGGATCTGCAGGGGCTAGGGGTCAGCGAGGTAAAGGCCGCTTGGGTCAAGATTCACTACGTTGCCTACGGTCCCCACGGCCGCTTTCCCAAAACCCACCATGAGTTTATCCCTCTCAAGTTTCCTCCTAAGGGAGAAACAGGAATTTGGCGCCAAGCGGAAGGGTGTCAAGTGTTGCCTGTGCGAACCCATTTACTGACGCCTTTGGATATCCCCCTAGAGGTGCTGAATCGCTATGTGATGCCCCATGCTCAGGCGGGGGATATTGTGGCCATTGGTGAAACGCCCCTTGCCATTATTCAAGGCCGCCTCAAGGATCCGGCCCAGCTTCGCCCCGGCTGGGTGGCCACACGGGTGTGTCAGTTTTTTTTGCCCACCTCCAGCTTGGCCACTGCCTGCGGTATGCAAGCCCTTGTGGAGGAGGTGGGAACGCTGCGGGTGCTCTTTGCTTTTCTGGGGGGGGCGATCGCCAAAATCTTTGGCCACAAGGGAGGCTTTTATCAACTAGCTGGAAAGCAGGCTCGCCTCATTGATGATGTCACCGGCACACTGCCTCCCTACGATCAATTCATTGTCATGGGGCCAGTCAACTCTCAAGCCATTGTGGATGACCTTGCCGCCCAAACAGGGCTAGGTATCGCCATTGTAGATGTCAACGACTTGGGCGCAGTTGAAGTTCTTGCTGCTAGCCAAGGGGTCTCTCACCAGCTCCTCACCGCTGCCCTCAAGAAAAATCCCGCTGGCAACGCCGACGAGCAGACCCCCATTGTGCTCATCCGTCCCCAAATTTCGTCTAGAGGTGCTGGCATGACTGAGTGAGTCCTCAGGATTGTTACAGCCGAGTGACTAAGGCAAAGACGCCAAAGGCAATCAGCAACAGGCCGCTCAGCGTCGTGATCCAGCTTGACCACTGCCGTAGCGCCAGCAGCTTCTGCAATACCCCACTAAAAGCCCCCACCAAGATCAAGGGCACCACATAGCCGCTGGTGTAGGCCAAGAGCAGCCCTGCCCCTACCCCTAGCTTTTGGGTTGTGGCCACCCAGGCCAGCAGGGTTGCTAGCACAGGGGTACTACAGGGGGCTGCCACCAAGCCAAAGGTTGCCCCCAAGGTATAGGCCTGCAGACCCGCAGGAACGCGATCGGGCAATTCTTCGAGGAAGCGGCTGCGGGGAAATGTCAGCGGTAGGGCATTGAGTAGGTTTAATCCCATGAGAATCGCCACAACACTGACAAAGAGGGTCAATCCCCACCCCACTTGGCCATAGATGCGACCAGCAACGGCAGCCACCATGCCCAACACCGTCAGGGTGGTTGCTAGACCTAAGGCAAACCAGAGGGATTGACGGATGACAGAGCCATTTTGTTTTGTGGCATAGCCAGCAATGTAGCCAACTGTAATCGGCAACATTGAGAGAGTACAGGGGGTGAGGCTGGTGAGGAGTCCCGCAAGAAAGACAATCCCCATACTGATTGGAGTGAGGTGACTCAGTTGACCCGTCACCCATTGGTTGGCCCACTGTTCCAGTTGGTAGAGGCTAAGGCTGAGGTTGAACATGGTTTTAGGTTTTCGTTAATTGGCGGGAAGCCCCGCGTTCTCCCGAAGGGAAATCTTGCTGCTCAATGTACCACTTCAAGACGGATACGGTGACCGCTGCACCACTGGCGATGAAGTAGGACTCATTCCCAAGCACCAACTTCCCATGGAACTTTTTTACCCGCAGCCTGCAACTAGAGACAGACTTCAGGTTGTGCGTGAACTTGGGCAGTGCCAAAACAGGATGTGGATGGGTTCGGCCTCACCGTTGACCTCTGTTAGCTCAGCAGTTTTCAGGATGAGCGTACACGCTTAATCCGGAAAATAACATGCTGCGGCAATATTTTGGGGTCAACAAAGTGGGCCTAGGGCATCGGCTCACTATAAAACGCGCAGGTGGAAAGACTGGAGAAGCCCGCCCTTTAGGCGAAGCGTGAGGGTCGGGAGTATGTCACGGGTTAAAGGATACTGCAGGACCGGCGGTTACAATGACAAGGTGGTCGGGATCAATCAGCTCCTGCAGTGCTTGATTGACCTGTTCTAGAGTCACTGCCTGCAAGCGATCGCCAAAGGCCTGAAGTTCTTCGGGAGGCAATTCCACAGAGGCATTCCCCAAAAGCGTCCGCGCCAGCACATCCACATTGGCTAACTCCACAAGGTAAGTATTGCTGAGGCTGCGCTTGGCGGCTTCCAGTTCAGCTGTGGTCAGTCCTTGGCGGCGCGCCTCCCGCAAAAGTTGCAGGGTTGCTTGAATTGCTTTGGCAGTGTCCTCAGGTGCCGTTTGCAGTTGAATTAGAAAGGGTCCAGCCTGACGAGTGGCACTAAAGAAGCTGTGGATGCCGTAGGTCAATCCCTGGCGATCGCGAATCTCTGTGCCCAGGCGGCTAGCCAGCGTATCTCCCCCCAAGATGTGGTTCATGAGCATTGCGGCGTAAAAGCGGGGATCCCGCCGATCAATTCCCGGCGCTCCCAGATAGGTAATTGCTTGGCTTTTGCCGGGGATGACAGCGTTCTTAAACAG
>NZ_JARJMS020000012.1:0-36893 GCF_029335995.1 Thermosynechococcus sp. Uc | reverse complement strand
AGTCTGCCCGTTGAACCATGCGGCGGATCTGCTGCACAAGCACTAGGTCGGACCCTGCCGCCGCGATTTCTTGATCCGACTGGTTGAGGACAATCATCCGTGCCAACATGCCATCGAGAATGTCTTAGGGCGGTAGGCGATCTTGTTCGGTTTGACCGGGCTTCAATACGGCGCTGGGGACTTTAGTGAGGATGGGGGGGGGAATCACCACAGAACCTGTAATCGTGAGGTTGGGAATAGGATACCCCTGGGCGGCCTGCTGATTCAGCCAATGACAGAGTTCATAGACACGGGTTTTCGGCACATCGGCAATGGCCGCCAGCCCACCATTCATGTCGCCGTAGAGCGTACAGTAGCCCACTGCCAGTTCAGATTTATTGCCTGTGGAAATAAGTAAGTGGCCAAACTTATTGGCGATCGCCATCAGGAGGGTACCGCGAATGCGGGCTTGGATATTTTCCTCGGCAACGCCACTGGGGGTACCGGCAAACAGGGGCGCTAGCACCTCTTGGTAGGCCTGCATCAGCGGTGCAATGGGCAAAATTTGGGTGGCAATGCCCAAATTGGCCGCTAAGTCCTTGGCATCAATAACTGAATGATCTGAACTATAGGGGGAGGGCATTAAAACCCCCAACACCTGTTGGTTGCCAAGGGCAGCAGTGGCGATCGCCGCCACTAACGCTGAATCAATGCCCCCACTGAGACCAATCACCACCCGCTGAAAGCCACACTTACGGACATAGTCCCGCACTCCCAAGACCAGAGCTTGCCAAATTTCTTCAGGTTCACTGCTGGCCGCAGGAGCGATCGCCGTCGGTTGCAAATCTCCCCCTTCCCAACGCAGGGCGAGGAGATCCTCTTGAAAGCCCTTAGCTTGACTAACGATTTGCCCCTGCCGATTCACTGCCAAGCTGCTGCCGTCAAAAATCAAGTCATCATTGCCCCCCACCTGATTGGCATAGATTAAAGGGCAGCCATATTGCTGAACGGTGTGGGTAATTAAGGCCTGGCGCAACTTAGGCTTTCCCACACAGTAAGGAGAGGCGGAAAGATTGACAATCAGCTCCGCTCCCTCGGCCACCAATTCGGCAACAGGATTTTGTTGGTAATGCCGCTGCCCCCAAAACTCCTCGTTATTCCACAGATCCTCGCAGATGGTGACGCCAATCCTGAGCTGATCACTGGCCGTTGTTAACGTGAAGAGATTCTTGGTAGTGCCAGGGGCAAAGTAACGGCATTCATCAAAGACATCGTAGGTGGGCAATAACTGCTTGGTGAAGACCTGTTGCACCTGTCCCCCTTGCAGAAGTGCTGCACCGTTGTAGAGCGGCTTTTCCCCTTTGACCCCCGCCGTGGGATTGGGGAGCACTGTGCCCACTAAAACAGCCACCTGCGGCGGCAGGGCAGCGGCAAGGTGGTGCAGCTCCACTTGCATGGCTTCGACAAAATAGCGGTTGAGCAGCAGATCTTTAGGAGGATAGCCACACAATGCTAGCTCAGAGGTAATGAGTAGGTCTAGAGGGTGCTGGCGGCGGATCTGTTGGACTGCGGCGAGAAGGGCTTGGGCATTGGCCTTGAGACTGCCCACAGTGGGGTTGAGTTGCGCAATCCACAAATGCACCGCCATGGAAGTTCCTCAAAAGTTAGACAAAGACTAGGGGTTTATCCTTGAGGGGGGCAAAGGCCTCACGATTAAATCGGTAGAGCGTTGCCGGTCGGCCAGCCCCGCGGATGACTTTTTGCTGCGTATCCTGCAAAATGCCAAGTTTCAGGAGCCGGGAGCGAAAATTGGAGTAGTCGGCAAAGTTGGCGCCCAAAACCGCGCTATAAAACTGGTACAGATCATTGAGCGTGAAATACTCTGGCAATACATCAAAGGCCACAGGACTATACTCCAGCTTATTGCAGAGGCGGCGATGCCCATAGGCCAAAATTTTGCTGTGATCAAAGGCTAGGTCGGGGCAGGCATTGAGGGCAAACCACTGCACTGGAGACTCCGCCGCTGCAATCAGTTCGGCATCGGCAAAACGCACTAAAGCAAAGTAGCTCACCGAGAGGTAGCGCCTAGGAGTCTCGCGTCGCTCCCCTGCCGGTTCGTCAAAGGTGTACAGTTGCTCTAGATAGAGGTTATTGACGCGAATTTTTTCCGCTAAGGTGCGATAGGCCGCCGCTTCGAGGGATTCCCCCTGCCGCACAAGGGTACCCGGGAGACTCCAATAGCCTGCAAAGGGAAACTGTTGTCGCCGCACCAAGAGCACAAGGAGGCGATTTTGATCCGTATCCACGGAGAAAATGACGTTATCCACACCGACAACAAATTCCGCAAGGGGCGACGAGGAGGCACTCATGGCTGGTAAAGTCCTTGCTGCTGAATATATTGGGCAATCGCCGGCAGGAGTTGCTGTTCGTCCCGCTGCTGCCGATAAGCGGTAGAGGAAAACGCTGGTCCGCGATAGTTGGCTAATTCCACATGGGGACACAACTGTTCCACGGCTTGCCAATCTTGGGGGTCAATAACGACGCCGGGGCGCTGCAAGACTAAGAGATTGACCTGAGCAAGAAGTTTCTCCGCTTGGTACCACTGGGGCAGCTTAGCGAGGACATCACTGCCCACTACCAGGGTAAGCGGCTCACCGGGCCACTGCTGCTTTGCCCGCTCGACGGAATGGAGGGTGTAGGGATAACTGAGTTCCGGGCGATGTTCAATATTGGGGCGGTTGAGGCTGCGCACCAGAAGATGGAGCATGGCTTGGCGATAGGGCAAAGGGGTTTGCTGCCCTTTGAAGGGGTTATCGGCAGCCCACACTAACACGCGGTCATAGCGATCGCTCAACCACTGAAGAATTTGCCCATGGGCAGCGGTGGGGGGATCGGCACTGGTACCAAAAAGGGCGATTGTCATGGGTGGTGGCGTAATTGTTGGATCAGGGCTTCAAGGGCAGGGGAATAGACCACAGGCTGGGGCATCTCTAGGAGGGTCTCGGGCAATTCCGCTAAGCTGGCCCGGTGGCGATCGCGAATTGTCTCCAAAGACGCCGGTGGAAAGAGGGGGCGCCCTTCCTTCATAACCAGTTCTAGGAGGGGTTTGCCCCACACATTTTCCTCACTCTCTAGGGCAAGGCAATCGCCGCTGGGGCGACGATAAATTTGCTTGCGTCCGGGGAGCGTCATTTTGCCCCTAGAGGTCTTCATCACCCCTTGACCGTTAATTTCTACTAGCTTATAGACACCGTTAACAGGATCTCCGGTCACCAGTTTGGTGCCAATGCCATAGACATCAATACAGGCACCCCCTGCTTGCAGGCGACGAATTTCCGCTTCATCTAGGTCGCCACTGGCAATGATTGTTGTTTGGGGTAGAAGTTGGCGGATTTTCTGAGAAAGAGTCAGGAGATCCCCAGAATCAATGCGCACGGCCTTGACAACAATTTCCCCCGCCGCTTGGCGATCGGCAAGCTGAGCAACGGCAGCTAGGGTGTCATAGGTATCCACCAAGAGTGCCCCTTCAGGGTAGTAGCGCAAGAAGACCGTAAAGGCATCCTGTTCGCTGCCCACAAGGGTCGCGATCGCCATCACCAGGGAATGGGCCATAGTGCCTGTGGGGGCAACCCCCAATTGCTGCGCCGCCAAAACATTAGAGGTGGCTGTAAATCCAACGGCGAGAGCTGAGCGGGCTGCCCAAAGGGAAGCCTGAGGGCTAAAGGCGCGCCGTGTGCCAAATTCCAACAGTGCAACTTGTTCGCCCACCAACTGTCGCAGCCGTGAGGCGCGGGTGGCCACAAGAGTTTGGTAGTTTACAATATTCAGCAGACAGGTTTCTAGCCACTGGGCTTGCCAGAGGGGGGCCTCAATCCGCAGCAGCGGTTCTTGGGCAAAGACAACCGTCCCTTCCGGCACGGCCCAGACATTCCCTTGAAACCGACTCTGGCTCAACAGAGTCCAAAAGGCGGCGGGTGCCCGCTCAAACACCGCTAGACTTTTTAGGTAATCAATTTGCTCAGGCGTAAAGTGCACCTGCTGTAAGTATTCCAGTACCTGAGCCAAGCCCATGGCCACCAAATAGGTACATCCTCGGGGTAGTCGCCGCACACTCAGTTCAAAACTAGCAGGCGTCCACGCCAAATCTTCGCCTACATAGGTGGCCGCCATTGTCAATTGATAGAGATCCGTCAGCAAACTGTAGTCACTGGCGGCCAAGGTCAAACCTATCATTGCATCATTGCTCGGGGATGTAAAGGATGTTTTATTTAGAGTAACTTTTACCATAATTGTCAAGGCGATGCCATTGGGCTGTGTAATCCGCTAGCGAGGTCAGCAGGGGAGCCGATCGCCAGCGTTCGACACCAAAACCAAGGGCACGACAGGGCTGCCATGTCTCCAAAAGCTGAAAAATTGCCGTGCGGGCGATCGCCCCTTCCAGCGCCGAGGAAAAGACCAGCCGCTGCGGTTCTAGCCCTTGACGCAACAGGACGCTCAAACGTTCTGGGAAACCAAACAGCGCAGGCTTAATCACAAAGAGTCCCGGCCAGCCCCACTCTAACCACCGTTGCAACTCAGGCGCCCTGACTACACTCTCATCAAGGGCGATCGCTATTCTCACCGTTTGGGCTAGGCTCAAGAGGGCAGACCACTGGTGCGGAGGTAGCGGTTGCTCCACGTACTCAATTTTGCCTGCCCCGTAGCAATCCAGCCAGTTGAACCAGCGCCGAGCGGTTTCTAAATCCCAAGCGCCATTGGCATCAAGACGCAATTTTGTACCTTGGGGTAGAACTGCCAGTAACTCCCTGAGGATCCCCTGCTCAGCTTCTGGGGACATGACACCCACTTTCCACTTAAAGGTGGTTACTCCCCGCTGCCAAGGCGCCTGCCACTGAGTAAGGGCGGCTGTGCCACTGCCCAACAGTGCGCAGATTGGCCAGGAGCGAACCCGATAGGGGAGTTGCCCTACACTCTGCCAGGCGGTGGCAAAACCAAACTGGGCAGCGGGTAATGTTTCAGGAAGCGTGGCAATGATCTCTGGGGTGAGGTGACGAGGCAACTGCTGACACAGGGCAATATCGGCGCGGAGGGTTTCGCTGCCCCAGCCGGGGAGGGGGGCAATTTCCCCGTAGCCCACTTGGCCCTCGTCATTTTCTAAACGCAGGAGAAGACCACGGCGCGACCGCCAGTGCCCCTTTGCTGTTACCAGTGGTTCCTGAAGGGGTTCTTCATAGAGCCGCCACTGCCAGCGCACCTCTGCCGCTCCCTAGACCCGTTCAAGGGTTGCCTCCAGCAAATGTTTGAGTCTATGGCTATTGTAAATACCGCTGAGGAGGGCGTAGTGATTGGCATTTAGTTGCCAGTAGTGCTCAAAGCCTGTACAGCGGCTGACATCCCCCAGTAGAATGAATTGCTGCACGATAGCGTGGGGGGTAATCCACCCTTCCCCCTCCAGCCGGCCAAAGAGGCTGTGTTGGAGTACATAGGTAAATATTTGCTCCCCCAGTTCCAACTTTCCCCGCGATTGCAAAATGAGTTCTGGCTTCACTTGGTCGGGAAACGTAATCTTGGCGGCCATTGAAAACCAGTCCTCTTGAGTGTAGGAGACAAGAATTTTTCCTGTCACCGGAATTGGCTCCTGATTGGCCTCTAACCACGTCCCCTTCAGTAGCCACCGCCCCCCATCCACGAGAAATGTGTGATTCACGTTCTGCATACCCCAATGGCTGTCCTGATTGTATCCTTCCCCCCGTTGCAGGGGTAAAGATCAGCAGAAGTTTTTGCTCATTTCTCTAGTCCTTGCCAGCGATTGCTTTTATCATCGCTATGATCAAAGCACATCTTTGCTACATTGCCTGAGAAACTGACTTCCATGCAACGTCCTTGGCAACTCTGTTGTGCTGACCCTGCCCCCGCCACCTTTATTGCCCAAGTCCAGAGGCTGCACCCAGATGCTGGCGCCATCACTGCCCAGTTACTTTGGCAGCGGGGCTACCGCGACCCCACGCAGCAAGTGCCCGCCTTTTTAAGCTGGCGAAACTATTCCTCAACTTCCCCCTTTGAGTTTCCAGAAATGGCACTTGCCCTAAAGCGTTTGCAACAGGCATTCGAGAAACAAGAAAAGGTTGCCATTTGGGGAGACTTTGATACTGATGGGGTGACGGCCACCGCTGTCCTCTGGGAAGGGCTTAAACCCGTGCTCGGAGCGCAACTAGTGGACTTCTATATTCCCAATCGTCAATTTGATTCCCACGGTCTTTCCCGCCATGGCCTAGAAACCCTTTGCCAAAAGGGGGTCTCCCTGATCATTACCTGTGATACGGGCTGCACCAACAGGGCTGAAATTGCCTTTGCCCGTACCCTCGGCATAGATGTTATTGTTACCGATCACCACACCCTTGAAGCAACGGACTTGGGGGCAGTGGCGCTCCTCAATCCTCGGCAGTGCCCTCCGGAGCATCCCCTGCACCATTTATCGGGGGTTGGCGTTGCCTACAAGTTTTTGCAGGCCATTTACAGCACATGGTCAGAGAAAACCCAAGGGTATGTCCTAGAGAGTCTCCTGGATCTGGTGGCCATTGGCCTCATTGCCGATTTGGTTGAACTGAGGGGAGAGTGCCGCTATTTGGCTCAGCGCGGTTTAGAGAAACTGCAAATGAGTCAGACTCTGCGCCCCGGCATTGCGGCTCTTTTGCAACCTGCTGCTAGAAATAGGGTGCGGCAACGGGAGATTAGTTTTAGCCTTGCCCCCCGCCTCAACGCCGTGAGTCGCATTGAGGGGGATGTGCGACCCCTCATTACCCTTTTGACTACCAAAGATGAGCGTGAAGCCCGACGGTTGGCGCAGCGCATTGAACAGATAAATAGAGAACGGCAGCAACGTCAAAAAGAGATTGCCAAACTTGCCCATGCCAAAGTTGCTGAGTTGGATCTCTCCACATCGCGGGTGATTCTGCTCACGGATGACAGTTGGCCCTTGAGTCTTTTAGGGTTAGTCGCCAATGATCTTGTAAAAACCTATGGCCGACCGGCTATTCTGCTTCAGACCAATCCAGAAACGGGCATGGCGGCGGGTTCAGCCCGTTCCGATGGCGTTGTCGATCTTTACGCTGCCCTCCAGAGCCAGCGACATTTATTTGAGGGCTTTGGTGGGCATCCCTATGCGGTGGGTTTTAAGCTGAAGATGGAGCACATCCCCCTTTTGGCAGCAGCTCTCAACCAATTTTTGGCTCAGCAAGAGGGCACTGCCACCCCTACCCCGCAGCCGCTGAGGATTGATTTGGAAGTGAGTCTTGAGCAACTCAATGAGAAATTGCTCAAGGAACTGGAGGTGTTGGCCCCCTTTGATTCAACTCACCATCCGCCGCCGCGACTGTTGGTACGCAATGTAGAACTCACAGAAGCGAAGGAGAACATCTACGGGAAAAATCAAAACAAAAGAACGTATGTCTCAATGCAGCTCCGCGATCCCCAGGGGCAGTACACCTTTCCTGCCAAGTGGTGGGATCGTTCAGTAAGGGATTGTCCTCAGGAACGCTGTGACCTTTTGATTGAACTAGAGCAATGGCAGAATTTTCTCTCCGCAGTCATTAAAGACCTGCGACCCAGCGCAAGCCACGTCATCCAACCTGCCTCTTTTCAGTTCCTTATGGACTATCGCGATCGCCCCCCTGCGGCAAGTGTCGAGGGCTTGCGCGTGGAAACCTGCCCCACGTCACGGCAAAGCTGGCGCCAATGGATTCAGCGCGCAAGAAGGGAGCAGCAACCATTAATTTTGGCCTATGCTCCTCCCCCAGAACAGGATGCCCTAAAGGTGTGGCAGAAATTCTTAACACTGTGCCACCAAGCCAGTAAACAGGGAAAGCGTTTGCGGCAAGAAGAGCTACAGGCATGCCTTGGCATTGAAGCCGCCACATTGAACTCTGCCCTCAGGCTGCTGGAGACGCTGGGGGTGAAGGTTCTCTATACCGCAGGGGAATTTTGGTGTGATTGGCCACCAGAGGTCAACCCTTCTGCCGATACAGCGGTTGCTTTAGAAACTTTCACAGCGGCGATCGCCGAGGAGAATTTCCGCCGTCGCTATTTTGCTGTTGCCCCGCTGCAAGCTCTTCGGGAAACACACTAAATAAAATAAATAAAAACTAAGTTAAACCTTTTTACAACAGGGAACATAAGGAACACACACGAGCCGACGCAGGAAACACGCTAAAGCAGGAACACACTGACAATCAGCGTTATCAACATCAACCGACAGAAGAGGCGCGATCGCTCCTCCAAGAACCTCAATCTGTAACCCACAACTTGCCTTGGGGCACCCCTGCAACTGTACTTTTATCCTGCCACGGACAATAATCGCTGCCTACCGTGTTTTTACTTAACTTTGGCCCCCCTTAGAGCGCAGCAATTGACCCTCAGATTCCGTAAAATTACGGATGGCTAAACGTACATGGCTTCCATAAGGGCATCACTCATGGCCACATTGGTTGCCACACTTTGAATATCATCGAGGTTTTCCAGAGTATCCATCAGCTTAAGAACGCGCCGTGCTGTGTCTTCGTCGGTGATTTCTACGGTGTTCAGAGAGACCCAGCGGCTTTCGGTGTCAAAGACGGTGTAACCGTGTTCTTTGAGCGTTTCACTAACGGTTTCAAGGGCAGGTACGGGACAGCGCACCTCGGCCACCCCCTCTAGAATCTCGTAGGTTTCGACATCAGCCGCTAGTAGTGCTTCAAGAAAAGCTTCCTCATCTGTGGGCGCAGCAACCGTAACAATGCCCCACTGCTCAAACATCCAGCTCACGCAGCCCGTTTCGCCAAGGTTACCGCCCTGTTTATTAAAGGCTGCCCGCAAATCCGCTGCTGTGCGATTGCGATTGTCCGTGAGGGCTTCAATTAAGAAGGCAACACCGCCGGGGCCATAGCCTTCGTAGCGAATCTCTTCAAGGGGCGCATCACTATCGAGGGTACCGGTGCCCTTAGCGATCGCCCGCTCGATATTTTCGTTGGGAATCCCTGCGGCTTTGGCCTTTTCAATAGCGCTGCGCAGTTGAAAGTTACCTGCTGGATCGCCTCCCCCATGACGGGCAGCAATAATGATTGCCCTTGATAGCCGTGCAAAGACTTTCCCTTTCTGGGCATCTACCCGCGCTTTTTGTCGTTTAATGTTTGCCCATTTACTGTGACCTGCCATAGAGGAAAAGTATCCAAAAACCAAGAAGGACCCCGCTGAAGCCAACGGGGCAAGTTAACGGCGGCATTTAAATCAGAGCGGTTTTTAACGAAAACCAACAGCTGCTTGCCAAACAAAGGCCAAAGCCAAAAATAGGACGGGAATGACCGGCAGCACATCCACGAGGGGATCAAAAATTGCGTAGGCTTCTGGCAGTTTAGCAATCAAGACCAAAGCATCAATCATGGTGTTTTCCCAAAAGAATTTCGCGATCGCAAGAGTGCTGAAAAAATAGTACCATAGCCGCTGCGGCAACAGGATCGCGAGGCTAGATATTCTCCCCCTATCAGAAACAGAAATCCATAACTTTTGGATGCGGCAGGCGATCGCCCTAGCAGAGCAGGCAGGGTCTGCCGATGAAGTGCCCGTGGGGGCGGTGATTGTCAGTCCTGAAAATGAACTCATTGCCACCGGCGAAAATCGCCGTCAGCGAGATCATGACCCCACTGCTCATGCGGAAATCGTTGCCCTGCGCCGGGCGGGGCAGCGCTTGGGTACTTGGTATTTAACCGGCTGTCGCCTCTATGTCACGCTAGAACCTTGCCCGATGTGTGCAGGCGCGATTATTCAAGCCCGCATCCATACCCTCATCTATGGAACGGCTGACCCCAAAACAGGGGCGATTGACTCGGTGCTGCAATTGCCGCAGAGTCCAGCGGTGTTCCACCGGCTGCAGGTGATTAGCGGCGTTCAGGCAGCAGCCTGTCGGCAGCAGTTGCAAACGTGGTTTCGCCAGCATCGTCAGAAAGAACGGCAATAATACCCGCGTCACCCACTCGCTCCCGCAGAGTCTGGATGGTTTCGCCCAGAAGAGGATGTCGCCAGTGGGGGGCGATCGCCGCTAGAGGGACAAGGACAAAGGGCCGTTCTGCCAGGCGGGGATGGGGCAGGGTCAGTTCGGCGGTGGTGATTACGCGATCGCCATAGAGCAGCAGATCTAGATCAAGGGTACGCGCCCCCCAATGCTCTTGGCGTTGGCGGCCAAAGTGCACCTCGATCCTTTGCAGGGTTTTCAGTAGTGCCCAAGGGGACAGTTGCACTCGGGCAATGAGGCAACCATTCCAGTAGTTCGGTTGGGGCGGCCCCACAGGGATCGTGCAATACCACGGCGAGTAGGCTAAGACATCGATCCCCGCCGTTTGGGCAAGCATTTGGACCGCTGAGCGCAGTTGCCGCAATGGCTCACCTAGGTTGCTTCCGAGGGCGATCGCAGCGAGGGGGGGGTCAGACGGGGATATACTTAAGTCAGTGCATTCTGCCATTGTGCTTGTGTAGAGTGCCTCTTCCTCCTCCTGTTATACCTGCACTGTTCACCTATTGCCGAAATCACTGTGGATCTCCGGACGCTCTTTCATACTGCAACCCCAGTCATTGGTGTTGTCCACCTCCTCCCCTTACCCACCTCTGCCCGTTGGGGAGGGAGTCTCAAGGCTGTTATTGACCGCGCAGAACAGGAAGCCGCAGCCCTTGCTTCAGGGGGAGCCAATGCCATTATTGTTGAGAACTTCTTTGATGCCCCCTTCACCAAAGATCGGGTGGATGCAGCCGTTGTCAGCGCTATGACCTTGGTGGTGCAGCGGTTAAAGAATCTGGTGGCCTTGCCCATTGGCCTCAATGTGCTGCGCAATGATGCCTTTAGTGGTCTGGCGATCGCGGCCTGTACGGGGGCACAATTTATCCGTGTCAATGTGCTCACTGGGGTAATGGCCACAGATCAGGGCATCATTGAAGGTCAAGCCCACCAACTGCTGCGCTACCGCCGCGAATTGGGGCAAGACATTAAAATTTTTGCCGATGTGATGGTAAAGCATGCCCAGCCCCTCCACAGTCCGAACCTCGCCACTGCGGTGCGAGACACCTTTGAGCGAGGACTTGCTGATGGAGTGATTCTCTCCGGTTGGGCAACGGGACACCCGCCCACTGAGGACGATCTATCGGTCGCTGCCAGTGCAGCCAAGGGACAACCCCTCTTTATTGGCAGTGGTGCTTCCTGGGACAATGTCGAGCAGTTAGCGCCCTACGTCAATGGCGTCATTGTTGCCAGTTCCCTGAAGCGCAATGGTCAAATTGAACAACCCATTGACCCCATTCGTGTTAGCCGTTTTGTCGAGGCATGGCAGCGGGCACACCACAAGATTCAGGAACTCAATCGCGCCAATGGTAACTGTCGGGGGTCTGTTAGTGGACCCCTGCCGGCTATGTTTGTGCATGGGCAAAAGTAATCAGGCGATCGCCCCTGTTAACTGCGGAACGTAGTTTCCAAGACCATTGAGGTTGAGGCGATAGCTGCGGGGATGGGCAATCAGGTAAGCTGTACTGCTAAAAATTTGCTCTAACTCCACAAGGCCGTTTTCCTTGAGGGTACGCCCCGTTGACACCAAATCCACAATGGCCTCTGCCATACCCGTAATTGGCCCCAGTTCTACCGAACCATAGAGCGGCACGATATCCACCGGCAAATCCAGCTCTTGGAAAAAGGCATCGGCGCAGCGGACAAACTTTGAGGCAACGCGGCAATGGGGGGGCAAATCGCGGGCACTGCGGTAGGGGCTAGAGGCTTTGACGGCCACCGACAGGCGACATTGACCAAAACCCAAATCCGCCAGTTTGGCGACGTGGGGATTTTTTTCCCGCAACACATCATAGCCAACAATCCCCAACTGGGCTTGGCCATACTGCACATAAACGGGGACATCTTGAGCACGTACCAAAAGGGCGCGGGCGCGACCATCCTGAGACAGCACTTGGAGTTGGCGATTCCCTGGCTCTAGGAGCGCCTCAAAGTTCAAGCCCACCTTTTGGAAGTAAGCAATACTGTCTTTCAGCAGGGCACCTTTGGGTAGGGCGATCGTTAACATGGCCTAGACACTCTGAACCTGCAAATAGGTTGCCCCATCACTGAGGGCTTCAATCTGCGGTGGCGCATCCGTCTCAATCCAAGCAATATAGGGAATCTGGCGATCGCGGGCATAGGCGCGGATTTGCTCTGGGGTCAGATCAAGAAGTGACAACTCCACGCGGGTGGAACCATCCAAGCGCAGTGTTTGAGCATGGTGTAGGGCAGCAGCGAGGGCGTTGGGTGTGCGGGGAACCACGAGCCATTGACTGCGGGGGGCTAATAGGGCAGCTGAGGGAATAGCGATCGCCTGAAGAAGCGCCTCCACATTAAAGACAAAACCAATCCCCGGCACAGAAACACCGTCGGGATGGTAAATACTGAGCAGTTGATCATAGCGTCCCCCTTGAGCCACCAACCGCAGTTCTGTTGCCGTGGGAATCAAGACTTCAAAAATAATTCCCGTGTAGTAATCAAAGGACTGCACAAGGCTTAAATCAAGGGTAATGGATAAAGACTCAGCCACCAAGCCCAGCAATTGTTGCAGTTCTGCAAAGCGATCAGCAACCCCTGCAACATCAGACCACTGTGCCAAACGTTCCCCCACTTCCTTCGGGGTACCCCGTAGATCAAACAGGGCAAGGGCGCGATCGCCCCAAGGGGGGCTTAAAGCCTGCAAACTCACGCGGTCTAAATTGGCTAGGCATTGGCGTACAATTTTTTGCAATTCCGCTGGAAAGGTACTGAGCAACTGTTGCGTTAGGTGGGCATCTCCCACCAAGAGATAGGCCTCCTTAACGGCTAACGCCCCAAGGCACTCCTGCACCAACCAGAGAATTTCTGCATCCGCCGCTAAACCTGTTGCCCCTAGTAGCTCTACCCCTGCTTGGAAAAATTCCTGCTGGTTGCCCAACTCTGCCACTGTCGTCCGCCGAAAGACATTCGTTTTGTAATAGAGCCTTTGGGGCAGTTGTCTTCCTGCCATACGAGTCACAGCGGCGCGAGCAATCGAAGCCGTTAATTCTGGCCGCAATCCCAAGGGTTCACCACTGCTCCCCTGGACTTGAATGACGGTCTCTGGATGGACAGTGCCCCCTGCCGTTAGGGTTGCTAGGGTCTCGATTGTGGGTGTAATAATTTCTTGGTAGCCCCAGCTTTGAAAGACGCGCTCCAAGCGCTGCTCTAGCCACCGTTGCCGTGCCACATCCAAGGGTAAAATATCGCGGGCACCACAGGCAGGTTGATACACCATAGTGAATTACTTTTTCCCAAAAAGACCAAAGAAGGAAGATTTCTTTTTCTCTGGTTTGGGCGGCTCAGTATTTTTTCGCTGTTGCTGTGCTTTGCGCTCCCTCTTTTTAATTTCTTCAAGTCCTTGGATTGCCGTCACCTCTTGAGGATTGAGCTTCAGGGCTTGATTAAAGTGAATTTTGGCCATACTCAAAGAGCCTTGTTGTAGGTACACCTTGCCTAGGAGGGCATTACAGCGGGCACTGCGGGGATCAATTTTCAGGGCATCCTTCAGTTCTTTGATAGCCTCCAGATAAATGCCTTTATTCAACAGCTCCTCTGCCCGTCGGAAGTATTGCTCTGTAAATTGCTCTGTTTTTGAAGTCTCTGTGGGCGGTGTCGTCGCTGGGGCTGCGCGCACTTGAGTTTCATCTGGTTTGGGTTGCGGCGCAGGCGCAGAAACTATAGGTGGTGCTGCTGTTGCTTTACCTCCCGCCGATCGCCACAAATAGATTAGATTTAGTTCGCTAATTTGTTCACTGATCTTCAGGGCGTTGTTTAAGTCTGTGTATTGATCTTGGGCAAGGGTATTGAGAGCCTTTTGATAGGCTTCTTCAACGTTGGCAGCGTTAAAGACTTCCCGTGCCAAATCAAAGGTGGGTGTTGGCACAATGTTGGCTGTTAGCAGTTGCTTTTCGAGCAAGCGCAAAATGACTTGGTATTCTTCCCGCTCTTTTTCTTGAGAAAGCACCTCATAGGCAGGATTCACAAACTTGGAGAGCAAATCACTGGCCATTTTTTTACCCGATTCATCATCACGGCTATCGGGGTGCAGTGTCTTTGCAATTTTCAGATATCGCTTGCGAATTTCCCCTGGTGCTGCCGACAATGGAACCCCTAGGGCAGCATGGAGATCTCGTTGAGAGTTAAAGCGACCCAAGCCGTGATTGATCTCGAAGGGCATAGTCAATGAAACCGCAGGGGCAGAACATCATTTAATTATAACTTGCTAATAGAGGGGGGTGTGACTATCTGCGGCAATGGTGTAGCCCCTTCCCGATCAGCCCCTAGGTAAACACTACGGTGCGATTGCCATACACAAGAATCCGATTTTGTAAATGCAACTGTACTGCCCGCGCCAACACCACCCGTTCCAAATCCTTGCCCTTACGAATTAGATCCGCCACCGTGTCGCGATGACTCACATGGACAACCGCCTGCTCAATAATTGGCCCTTCATCTAAGTCTGCTGTGGCATAGTGAGCAGTGGCGCCAATGATTTTCACCCCCCGCTCATAGGCACGGTGGTAGGGATTGGCTCCCGCAAAGGCAGGCAAAAACGAATGGTGAATGTTGATCACTTGGGGAAAGGCTTCAATAAATTCAGCACTGAGCACCTGCATATACTTGGCCAGCACCACCAAATCAATCTTGTAGTCCCTGAGCAGTTGTAGTTCCTTGGCTTCCGCGAGGGGCTTGGTCTCTGGCGTCACGGGAATATAGTGAAAGTCAATGCCAAACTGCTCCGCAATGGGACGCAAATGCTCGTGGTTACTGATAATTAGGGGAATTTCGGCAAAGAGATCCCCCGCCCGCTGCCGCAGCAGCAGATCCCAAAGGCAATGATCTTGGCGGCTCACCCAAATGGCCAGCCGATAGGGAATATCCGACGCCCGCAACTGCCAGCGCACTCCCAGCCAACTGGCAAAGACCTTTTCCCGCTGGGCATAGTTAATGAACGTCGTGGCAATTTGATCGCGGGGAATCTCAAAACCCTCCAGCTGCCACTCCAGGCGGGAGAGAAAAATGCCTGCAACGGCATCGGTGTGGTGGTCGGCATGGACAATGTTACCGTTGTAGCGATAGACAAACTGTGCCAATTTGGCCACCAGCCCCCGCTGATCGGGACAGGAAATAGAGAGGGTCATTGTTGGCATAGGCCCACCGCAAAGCAGAGCAAGCAGTATTCTACTACTGTCAATTGGCAGCGGTGCGATTTAAGACCTTGGCAAGATACTGCCCTGTGTAGGATTGGGGCATCAGTGCCACCGCTTCAGGGGTACCGACGGCAACTACCTTTCCCCCGCGATCGCCCCCCTCTGGCCCTAGATCAATAATCCAATCGGCACAGCGAATGACATCGAGATTGTGTTCAATGACCAGAACCGAGTTACCCTTGTCCACCAGCCGTTGCAACACCTCTAGGAGTTTGTGGACATCGTAAAAAGACAGTCCTGTTGTCGGCTCATCAATTAGATAGAGTGTTTTGCCCGTTGCGCGGCGCGACAATTCAGCTGCTAATTTTAAGCGTTGCGCTTCACCGCCAGAGAGCGTGGGTGCCGTTTGCCCCAGTTTCAAATAACCTAAGCCCACATCTACAAGGGTTTGCAGCTTGCTTACCGCCTTGGGGATATTTTCAAAAAAAGTCAGCGCCGTCTCGGCGGTCATCTCTAAAACATCGGCAATCGAGCAGCCTTTGTACTTCACTTGCAGCGTATCGCGGTTGTAGCGTGTCCCCTTACACACCTCGCACTGGACATAGACGTTGGGCAGAAAGTTCATCTCAATAACATTCACCCCTTGACCTGCACAGGCTTCACAGCGTCCACCCTTAATGTTGAAGGAAAATTGTCCTGGTTTATAGCCCCGTGCCTTGGCCTCAACGGTTTGACTAAAGACCTCACGGATTACGTCAAAAACGCCAATGTAGGTGGCAGGGTTGGAGCGGGGGGTTCGGCCAATGGGGGACTGGTCAATGACAATCACTTTATCAATGGCGTTCAGCCCTTCAATGCCCCCCAGTTCCTTCGGCAGGGGCACAGGATGACCCAGATGGTGTTGAAGCGCAGGATAAAGCACTTCGTGCATCAGGGTGGATTTGCCCGACCCGGAGACTCCCGTTAGACACACCAGCTTGCCAAGGGGAATTTCTACTGTGATGTTTTTGAGATTGTTGCGGGAGACGTTTTTGAGAACAAGGGACTGGCCATTGCCCAACCGCCGAGTACTGGGGGTTTCAATGCGCTTGCGTCCCGATAAATAGGCACCCGTCAGCGAGTCAGGATGGTTGAGAATTGCCTCTAGGTTGCCCTGAGCCACAATCCGACCGCCATGCACCCCTGCCCCTGGACCAATATCGACAATGTGATCGGCAGCACGGATTGTATCCTCATCGTGCTCCACAACAATGAGTGTGTTCCCTAAATCCCGCAACCGAAACAGTGTTTGCAGTAAGCGATTGTTATCCCGCTGGTGTAGGCCAATACTTGGTTCATCGAGAACATAGAGCACCCCGGTCAGACCAGAGCCAATTTGGGTCGCCAAGCGAATGCGCTGGGCTTCGCCGCCAGAGAGGGTAGCTGCACTGCGATCCAGCGTCAGGTAATCCAGCCCCACATCCACCAGAAACTGTAACCGCGCCGTCACTTCCCGCAGTGCCAGTTCGGCAATTTGCCGTTGTCGCTGGCTTAGCTGTAGCGATTGAATTCGTGCCAAGCACTCGCGAATTGAGACGCTGGTGAGATCTGGGAGGCGATACTGCCCCAACCGTACCGCCAGAGCAGCTGCTTTGAGGCGCTGGCCGCCACAGGCGGGGCAGGTTTGGTTGACTTGGTACTCCTCTAGTTTTTGTCGGTAGGCCTCGGAGGTGGTCTCGCGGTACTGCCGCTCCAAAATTGGGATCACCCCTTGAAATTGGCGGTAGTAGTCCCGTTTGCGATAGCGGGAATCGGCGGGGATAAGAATTGGGGTGTCGGTGCCATAGAGGAGGATCTCCTGCTGCAATTGCGTCAGGCGGTACCACGGTGTATTGATGTCAAAGCCAAAGGCCTCGGCAATGCCACACAGGAGAGCAAGGTAGTAGTCGTGTTCCTTCTCTGCCCAGGGGGCGATCGCCAGATAGACGGGTAGTTCAGGATTGGGGACAATCAACTCCGGGCTAAATTTGCGTAAGTAGCCCAAGCCATGACACTCTGGACAGGCACCATAGGGGGAGTTAAAGGAAAACAGCCGCGGGGATAGCTCATCCATCACTGCCCCATGCTCAGGGCAGGCGAAATTCTCTGAAAACAGGAGCGTTTGCTCCTCTGCCTCAGTTTCACGGGGCACGACCCTGATCATGGCGGTACCGTTGGCATGGTGCAACGCCGTTCGCAGGGAATCTGCTAAGCGTTCCTCAATCCCTGCTTTGCGCACGAGGCGATCCACCACAATCTCAATGGTGTGAGCCTGGTTTTTATCCAGTTCAATGACCTCACTGAGGTCGCGCACCTCACCATCAATGCGCACGCGCACAAAGCCTTCACTGGCCAGACTCGATAGCAGCTTCTTGTGACTGCCCTTTTTGCCCTTGACCACAGGAGCAAGGATCTGAAACCGCGTTTGCAGCGGCAACTGCATGACCTGATCCACCATCTCATCAATAGTCTGCGGGCGAATCGAGCGATCGCAATGGGGACAGTGGGGTTCACCCGCACGGCCATAGAGGAGCCGCAAGTAGTCGTAGATTTCCGTAACTGTTCCCACCGTCGAGCGGGGATTGTGGGAAGCGGACTTTTGATCAATTGAAATGGCCGGACTCAGCCCCTCAATGGCATCCACATCGGGTTTATCCAACTGGCCAAGAAATTGCCGAGCATAGGCGCTGAGGGACTCTACATAGCGGCGCTGGCCTTCAGCAAAAATGGTGTCAAAGGCAAGGGAGGATTTGCCCGAACCAGAAACCCCCGTCATCACAATCAGGCGATCGCGGGGCAGATCGAGGTCAATGTTTTTCAGATTATGCTGTCGTGCACCCCGAATGCGAATTTCACCCGTAGGGACTGGATCGCCCATGCTGCAAAAGTGCAAATGTTAAAAAACATTACATTGAGAGGTATTATAGCAACGTTGCCAGACCCTTTTGGAGACGCCAAATAAAAAAGCGGGGTATAGCTTCCCCGCCTTGAGTGTGACTTAGATTCCTAGGGGTGACCCCAGTGAGCTTGAGGGATTCACCGACCGGTTGGGCTTAGTAGTCGAAGTCACCGCCCATGCCGGCACCGGCGCCCGCAGGATTGTTTTCTTTGGGTTCGGGCTTGTCAACGATGATGCACTCGGTGGTCAGCACCATACCGGCAATGGAAGCTGCATTCTGCAGAGCCGAACGGGTAACTTTAGCAGGGTCAACAATACCGGCATCAAACATGTTGACATATTCATCTTTGGCGGCATCATAACCCACATCAAAGGGTTTTTCTTTGACCCGTTCGACAATGATGGCACCATTTTGCCCTGCGTTTTCAGCAATGCGACGCAGAGGAGCACTGAGGGCGCGCTCAACAATGTTGGCACCAATCAGTTCTTCACCCGTTAGGTGCTCAGCCGCCCAGTTACTCAACTCAGGAGCCAAGTGAACCAAAGTAGTACCCCCACCGGGGACAATCCCCTCTTCCACAGCGGCTTTGGTGGCGTTAATCGCATCTTCCAAACGGAGTTTGCGATCTTTCATTTCAGTTTCGGTAGCAGCACCGACTTTAATCACCGCCACACCACCGGCGAGTTTAGCCAACCGCTCTTGCAGTTTTTCTTTGTCGTAGCTAGAGTCGGTTTCTTCAATCTGACGACGGATTTGCTCGCAGCGAGCTTTGACGGCTTTTTCATTACCTTCCGCCACAATCGTGGTGTGATCCTTGGTGATTGTGATGCGGCGAGCTTTACCCAGCATATCCAGCTTGGTATTTTCCAGCTTCAGACCCGCATCTTCGGTAATCACCTGACCCGCTGTGAGGACGGCAATATCTTCCAGCATCGCTTTACGGCGATCGCCAAAGCCGGGAGCTTTCACCGCAGCTACATTCAAAACACCGCGCAGGCGGTTGACCACGAGGGTGGCCAAGGCTTCTTTCTCGATGTCTTCAGCAATGATCACCAAGGGTTTACCGGCGCGAGCCACTTGTTCAAGGATCGGCACCAAGTCTTGAACTAAGGTAATTTTCTTGTCGGTGATCAGCACGAAGGGTTCATCGAACACCGCTTCCATGCGCTCGGTATCGGTGGCAAAGTAGGGGGAGATATACCCCTTGTCAAAGCGCATCCCCTCGGTGACCTCCAGTTCGGTGGTCATGGATTTGCCCTCTTCAAGGGAGATCACGCCCTCTTTACCCACTTTCTCCATGGCATCGGCAATCATCCGACCCACCTCTTCATCGTTCCCCGCGGAAATGGCAGCCACTTGGGCAATGGCTTTGGAATCTTCCACAGGACGGGCGTGTTCAGCAATTTTTTCAACAAGGAAGTGGGTGGCTTTGTCAATCCCCCGTTTCAGGGCAATGGGGTTCGCACCGGCGGCAACGTTGCGCAACCCTTCTTTCACCATGGCATGGGCCAGCACCGTCGCCGTAGTGGTACCGTCGCCTGCAGCATCATTGGTTTTGGAGGCGGCTTGACGGATTAGGGCCACACCCGTGTTTTCAATGTGATCTTCAAGCTCAATTTCTTTGGCAATAGTGACACCGTCGTTGACAATTTGCGGCGCACCAAATTTTTTCTCCAGAACCACGTTCCGCCCTTTTGGACCTAGGGTCACGGCCACGGATTCAGCCAAAATGTCCATCCCTTTTTCGAGGGCACGACGAGCATTTTCGTTGTAGATAATGCGCTTCGCCATATGTGTTTCCTACCTCAATCGTTCAACAGTGATGAAAAATCGCACAGCAATGAAAAGGAGTCAGCGACCTAGCCAACAATGGCCAAGATGTCTTTTTCCGAGAGGAGAACGTAGTCTTCGCCCGCCAGTTTCACTTCGGTACCGGCATATTTGGAGTACAGCACTTTGTCCCCCACTTTCACATCCATGGGCTGGCGCTTGCCGTCTTCAGTGAGTTTACCGGGACCTACGGCGGTCACTTCGCCCACTTGGGGTTTTTCACGGGCGTTGTCGGGCAGAAGGATGCCCCCTGCGGTACGTTCCTCACTTTCGCTGACTTTGACAAAAATGCGATCGCCCAAAGGCTTCACAGTTGAAACGCTTAGAGATACGGGTGCCATAGCGTACTGTTCTCCCAATTGTAAGAGTATGGACTATATCACTCACTGCACGGCTCATCGCGCAGTCTCTGGGGGTAAGAGCCTGACTTGTTATTGTTTAGCACTCTCACCCTTCGAGTGCTAATGTAGCGAGAGAGAGTTAGCGATCGCAACTCCTGTTGCAGTACGGTTTTCCGAACGGCACTTTAGCTCTTTAGCCCTGTAGTCGCAATGCCACGAATGAGTTGCCGCTGACCCAAAATAAACAAAATCATCACCGGCACAGTGGCGATCACCGCCGCCGCCATCATCAACGGCCAATCATTGGTGAACTGCTCCTGAAAATTGGCTAGGGAAAGCTGCACCGTCATCAGTTCTGGTTTGGTGGTAAAGACCAAGGGCTTAAAAAGATCATTCCACTCCCCGACAAAGGTAAAGATAAACAGCGTCACCAAGGCCGGTCGGCTCAGGGGCAAGAGAATATACCAGAGCACTTGCCACCGATTTGCCCCATCCAAGAGTGCTGCCTCCTCAAGGGCAACGGGCAAGGTGAGAAAAAACTGCCGCATCAAAAAAACACCAAAGCCATTGGCCGCAGTTGGTAAGATCAATGCCCCATAGGTATTGATGAGATGACCCGCCTTGAGGATGAGAAAAATGGGGATTACCAAGAGTTGAAATGGGATCACTAGGGTTGCCAGCATCAGCAGCAAAATTGTCTGTTGACCCGGAAACGAAAGCCGCGCAAGGGCGTAACCTGCTAAGGCTGAGGTCACCAACTGAAGCGCCGTCACCGCCAAAGCCACAAACGTTGAGTTGGCAAAAGCCAAGATAAAGTGTCCCTGCTGCCATGCCGCTTGATAGCTTTGCCATGTCCAGCCTTGAGGGGGCAACAATTGGGTGGGCAAGGTTCCCGGTGGCCACGCGGAGGTACAAAGCGCCACCAATAAAGGGCTGAGTACCAGCAACGCCCCCAGTGCCAATACAAGTGTTAAGCCTGCCCTAGGAGTAACCACTGCCGCACCTCTCTTTAGCAAATCCACAAACCCTTTGACTTCTTCGCGGAACTTCGCGGCAAAGGAAGCAGGCATAGGCTTTCATGTCATGCTCGCCAATATCCACCCCCTCGATTTCCTCTTTGGGGGAAACGCGGATGCCAATGGCGGCATTCAGGAGTGGCCACACTGCTGTACTCAAGGCAACAGTAAAGCTACCAACAGCCAGCCCCCCCGACCAACTGGTACTCCAATTGGGTAAAGTCACTACTCCAGAGCACCCCCTTCACCAAAAGTGCTGAATCCTGTAACAAAACCTAACACTCTAAGCCTGCGTCGAGCGGATGTGAGAGGCCACCAGTAGCTCTGGCGGCCAATCAAAGCTCCAATGCACTATTGAACATCGCCGACTGAGTTCTAATTGCCAATATCTCAACTTGTCTAACCGTTTCTTCCCAAAGTATTCTGGTATGTCCACTAGCTCTAAAATTAAATACGCAACCAAGACCATGTATATCACGAAGTGTTAAACGATAGCTTAAGAGCCTAAAAAAGGAAGAAGTGGTGTATTCTTCCCTGAAGGAATATAAAGTTGCGTAGCATCCTCCTAGGATCCTCTGTTTTCAAACAGGGGAGTGTCAATTGCTTGTTGCCCTTGCAGTTCTCGGAATTGTCTTGGCGGCTACTTTCCTCAAGCCGCAGGCGCCAACGTCCACAGCGGTTAAATAAAAATTGGCTAGATCTGATACGCTAGCGGCAGTTTTGCATCCATTGAGGTTCGGCAAAGGGAGCCAGCACAGGACAAATGTACGACTGCATTATCGTTGGTGGCGGACCTGCGGGCGGGGCAGCCGCTTATCATCTTGCACGGCGCCAGCTTTCAGTTTTAGTCCTTGAAAAGGCCGCTCTACCTCGCCCAAAACCCTGCACAGGCGCTGTTTCACCAGCGGTTGGCCAATGGTTTGATTTTGACTTTCAGCCTGCCATTGTCGATACGACCCGCACTGTGCGCTACAGTTGGCAGCTCAGTGATGCCGTGGAAGCCGAGTTGAGTATTCCTGAGCCGATCTGGATTGTCGAGCGTACGGTGTTTGATCAGTACCTGTTGCAGCAGGCACAACAACAGGGTGCAGTTGTTATGGATCAGGCCGAGGTAACAGGGATTATGTTCCAAGAAGATCACTGGCAGATCCACACGGCAACAACTCCGTATAGAGGGCGCTATCTCATTGCTGCCGATGGTGCCAATAGCCAGGTTGCCCAGTGGCTGGGGTTCAAGCCCAAAGTTGTGCGCACTGCAGCAGTGATGACCGTGCCGAATTCCGCAGGCGATCGCGCGGCGCATTTTGAATTTGGCCTTGTTAAAAATGGCTACCTCTGGAGTTTTCCCAAAGGAGATCGACGAACCGTGGGGGTTGCCGTTGTGCGGGGGAGCGATCGCCCCAACTGGGAACCCATTTTGCAGCAGTATTGTGCTGCCTACAATCTGGCGTTTGCCGATTGCCCCATTCAATACCATTCCCTCTGTTTGTGGGCAGGTCAGCATCCCCTGCATACCCACCATGCTCTACTTGCCGGTGAAGCCGCTGGTCTAGTAGATCCCTTTTCTGCCGAGGGGATTCGTCCCGCCCTCTACAGTGGCATGCGTGCTGCTGAAGCTATTGCTGCTGCTTTTGGGGGAGAAGCAGATGCCCTGGCCACCTACAGCAAGACCTTGCAGGAGGAATGGGGGACAGATTTAGTGTGGGCACAACGCCTTGCTGGCCTCTTCCATCGCATGCCGGGGGTGGGCTATCGCCTTGCCATGAAACGCCCCTCTGCCACCCAGCGGTTGGGTCAAGTGCTCTGTGGGGAATTGCGCTATCGCGATATTGCTAGACGGGCTATCCAACGCTTGAGCAGTTCCCTGATTCCTGGGCGCTAGATCTCTAGTTCAATAGCCGTAGGCTGGTTGGGGGAGAGTGCTAACCCTTTGCGGATGCCAAGAACACGAAACACTTGAATTTTGCGCTCTTTGCCCTTGAGTTCCAAAGGTCCCCATGCCTCCACCTCGTAGCGATCGCCCAAGTACTCCAATGTTTCCTGTGCTACTAAAATACGGCAGGGACTTGGTTGGCGATGCTTATCCACACTCTCAAGGCGGGAGGCTGTATTCACACTGTCACCAATAACGCCGTACTCGAGGCGGTTCTTGCTACCGAGACTGCCGACAACAATGGGACCTGTATAGATTCCTGCCCGCATCATGACCTGTGGTAGCCCTTGGGCGGCCCATTCGCGGTTGAGTTCCTCCAGCAGTTCTCCCAAAGCTAAGGCACAATCCACAGCATTGCGAGCATCAATGGCAATTCCTGCGCGACTTGTCCGCTTAATCGGCACGCCAAACACAGCCATAATGCCATCCCCTGTGAACTTATTAATCACGCCGTGGTAGCTTTGCACTACATCCGCCACCTTTTCTAGGTAGGCGTTGAGCCAGTTAAAGAGTTCCTCCGGTTCCATACTTTCAGAAATCGTGCTGAACCCCTTCAAATCTGTAAAAAGCAGCGTGGCAATCAGGCGCTGGCCGGGCAACTTACCATCCTTGAGGAGTTCATCCCGCCGTTCCCACATAGCGGCGGCAATTTCCGGGGAGATACTTTGGCCAAGCAGGCGCATCACCATTTGCTGTTGCTGTTGGGCTTGCTGTGCCCTATAGGTGACTACCCCTCCACTGGCAAGAAGAAGCGTCAATGCCGGTGGCACAAGTGGAATCCACCCCAGTTTTAGAAAAAAACCATAACAGGTGAGCAACAGAATCAACAGAGCGGTTCCCACAGCCGCCCCTAGGGCGACAGGATGGCGTACTTGCCAAGCTAGGATGGCGCCAATGAGTGCCCAGAGAATTATCCAACCATTCTCAACGCTATTGGGCCAAAACCAGATGATGGCGCGATCGCCCAAACCGGCATCAATAAATTGCCCCACCATTTGGGCATGGATAAACACCCCCGCCATGCGCTGCTGATCTCGCAGACCGGAACTAAAGGGGGTATAGAAAAAATCTTTGCCACTTTCAGCAATGTTGCCAATTAGAACCACGCGATCGCGAATCAATGCCGGTGCTACTCGTTCCGTCAGGACATCCTCAAGGGGCACCCACGTCACTGTCCGCTGATCACCGCGATAGTTCAGCATAATCTGATAGCCTGCTGTATCTGCTCCCACGTAGCCGCCATCATTGGGTTGTAGGGGTGTGAAAATACTCTGCCCCAACTGCATCACCGCTGGATCCGCATCGCTGCCCCGAGGCTCAATTCCCTCATCCGCCAGATACCGCAGCGCCAGCCGCAAAGAGAAGGAGTAAAGCGTATTCCCCTGATCATCCGGTAAAAAGAGTAAACTGCGACGGACAATGCCGCCTGCATCAACCACGACATCATTAAACCCCACCCGATCAGCACTGAGGGCAGCGGGCGGGCGAATCGTCGGGTGAGTGGCATCCCCCACTTTCGTTACAGCAAAAAGGCGATCTGAATTCAGCCAAAGGCGGTTAAGCTCCTCATGCCCCGGCGGTACAGAAAAATCGCGGTAAATATCTAAGCCGATGGCACGGGGTTGGTGTTTGAGGAGTTTTTGGAAAGCTTGAGCATAAAGCTGATCCGGCAACGATAGGGAACGGTAACGCTGAATATCGGCTTCGGTGACTGCCACCACCAATAGTCGCGGGTCTGGTCCAGGCATAGGGCGCAGTTGCATTAGGCGATCGTAGGCACCCAACTCCAGTGGCTGTAGCCCCCCCAGTTCGCGAATGCCAATGACAACTGTGCTTGCTACGGCACTGACGACAACAATCAGACCCAGATCAGCAAAGGTGCGACGAAAGTGGGACAATAGGGGCAGCATAGCTTTGCAAGCAAGCAAGAAATTTCCTTCATCCTATCGCTATGAAAAATTACTTGGTAGCGACACTGGGCGATCGCCTCCAGGCCGAGGCCGTTTATACCCAGCTTGAAAAGGACGGCTTCCCGATGGAAAAAGTAGCCCTGTTGGGTCGGGGCTACAAACAGTGGTCAGAGTTGGGACTAATTGATCCGTTTCAAGTCGCCCGCCAGCAAATGCAACGGATGTTGATTTGGCTTGTTCCCTTTGGCTTCTTTGCCGGCTTTACCTTTAACCAAGCGACTCAAATTGACATTCTACCGATGCTGGATCGCCTAAACAATAGTCTTTTAGGGGGCATCTTTGGGGCGATCGCTGGTGCTCTGGGGAGTCTCACTGTAGGCGGTGGTCTCCAAGTGGTGATTACAGGTAAGTCCGGCATCCCCTTTGAAAAGCGATTGCAGCGGGGCAAATACCTGCTCCTGATTCAAGGCAGCGACAGCGAGATTCGCCGTGCCGAACGTCTCCTTAAAGTACAGCCCCTAGAAAACCTGCAAAGCTACACCCTTGAGGAGTAGGGAACTGGTTTCTAAAAACGGAAACGTCAAGTGTTCCCCTTTATGTGGTATATTAAAAAATCGCGATGAAAGGGTCGGTGCCCGAGTGGTTAATGGGGGCGGACTGTAAATCCGTTGGCTACGCCTACGCTGGTTCGAATCCAGCCCGGCCCATCAAAGCAAATAGGCGATTCCCCAAGCCAGAGCGAGAATGCCTAGCCAAGGATGCCACATCTGCCGCAAAGGCAAGCGGGTAATTTTTTGCGTGAGAATCAAACTGGCAAGGGTACTCACAACAAGTGTGGTCGTTTGCAGGAATCCGATAACTGCTGGATGGGCTTGCCAACTCGGTAAACTGGCGCCATCGAGGCCAAAGGTGGCAAACGTCACGGGCAACAACTGACCCGCTTCCCCTAAACCAAGGGGTAGATAATAGGCCAAATTGGCGCCCAGCACTAAGGGTAAATATCCATAGGCGAACCGTACAAAAGGCACTGCGCTTTGCCGCTGCATCTGGTGCCAACTCCATGCCAAGAGTCCAGGTAATGCAAGGGCCATCATGGCCGTCATGCCCTGCAACCAAAAATTAGGTTCCTCGAATCCTAGCCACCCCAACAAGACAGGTAAATGATGCAGCACCACCGCCCCCAACAGCAAAAAGAGTAGGCAAACTTCTGCTGCTGTAGCTTTATGACTTGTCCACAGATCAATGGCCGGGGGACGCAGATTCACTTCCACTGAGCGGTGGGGGCAGGCCTTTAGACAGGTCATACACAAAACGCAATTGCGGTTGTCTGTGAGTTGCGCCGGATGGGAATAGACGGGACAGCCGCCTGTTTCTTGACCTTCACCAAGAGCGGGTCCTCCTCTGTAGCATTGGTAGGTCTGGCAACTGGCAGCACAGACTCCCTGTTGCGCCCGCAATTCAATGATAGAGAGCTTGCCAAACAGACCATTCATGCCCCCAATAGGACAGAGATAGCGGCACCAAAAGCGGCGTTCATAGAGTTGGGAAAAAATTACTGCCCCCGCTGTAATCAAGATCAGCAACCAGCTCGACAAATAGGCGGTATTGGGTAAATCCCAGAGTTCCTCCCACAACAGAATCACAGCAAAGAGGCCAAAGAGTACCCAACCCCCCCAACGTTCGGCCAGTTGACGCGGCCAAGGGCGTAGTTTTCGAGGCCAAATTTTTAGAGACAGGGTTTGTAGGACTTCGCCGTAGATCATAAAAGGACAAACGGCACACCAGATGCGCCCCAAAAAAGGAAAAATCAACAGAGAGAGCGGCCACCACCACGCCCAGAAGAGGTTCAGGGTAAAATTATGTTGGCGATCCTGTGGTCCCCAAAGACCAATGGCAATAATCAGGGGAAAAAGCCAGAGAATGAGGCCGTAATTTAGGCGATCGGGCCACCACGGACTGCGTAAAAAGGCACGCAATTGGGGATAGGCATTAAGTAGGTTCCAACGAAAGCGCCGTTGGCGCGATCGCTCCGGCCAAAAGACTTCTTCTGTCAGCAATTCTGCCCCTGCTGCTTGGACAAGGGCACGCTCTACCAAACTCGCTAACTCCCGCAAATTACCGGGAAAATCATAACTTTGGAGCCGTCGTAGGGCTTCGGGGGTGATCCGAGGCTTAGGAATGCCCCGTTGCCGACAGTAGAAGGCAATGTAGTAATTCACCAAGGCTTCAATGTCTGCTTTTGTTACCCGCAGTGGCGGCACTTTAATTTGATGGCGCACTAGGTCTTGGCAATCGCAGCTTTTCTTTTCGGCAATCAGGATCACTCGCCCTGGAAAGCGGCGGGGGGGGACGGGGGTCTCTGCTACTGGTTCATAGGTCTGTTCGGCTACTAGGCGACGCAGTTGCGGATAGAGGTGAGTAGGCCACTCATGGACGTTGTTGAGAATCAAGGTGCCCTCTGCTAGCCAGTCGAGGAGGCCGGGTTTCCTGAGTTTGCCAAAGAGTTCTGCCCCATGGGCGGATAAAGTGCCACAGTTAAAGCGAATCAATGGTTGGCGGCGATCGCCAGAGCCATAGTGAATGAGAGCAGCAATGTTATCTTTTTCCAGCCCTGGTTCACCAAAAATCAATACCGGCTGGCGATCGCTTGCGGCGTCCTTAATCCCTTGGCGCAAGCGCACTGCATAGCGGCTACTCCCCACAATTCCCTGTTTTACCCGCGGGACAAGATAGGGACGTAACACCGCTTGCCGCTCCTGCTCGTGGACAAGATCACTGAGGGCATTTTGCAACTGCTGCGATACCTGTTGACGGAGTTCGGGAAATTGAGTCACTAATGTGGCAAACACCTCGCGGGACAGTGTCCACAGTTGGCAGTCTGTCAGCGTAATTATTGTTTGCGGCGCCCGTTGCTCCATCACGAGTTCTAGCCAGTGTAAAACCGTTCCCGCCAAAAGGGTCGTTACCGTAGCGGGGCGATCGCGGGTGGTGTGGTAGGCCTCCAATTCTCCCGATCGCAGGATGATGAGATGTGTGACTGGTGTGTCTTCAAGGACAATGCGACGATTGGCAGCAATGGATTCTGTGCGCAGAGCAGCAGCGATCGCCTCTAATGCTTGCAAAGAAAGCGATCTAAGGGGAGTATGGGTTTGCAGCCAACTCAGGCGATCAGTCATAAAGGGCACTTCCCAAACAAAAGGGGCTACAGCAAACACCGCCTATCCTAGGACTTAGTTCCTTTACCAAACTGCGCTAGGATTGTAAAGGTTTGTCACACTCCTCAATGCTCCATCAAAAACGCAGGAAGTCACTATGAGTCTGCTGATTCGTAATGTTGCCATTATCGCCCACGTTGATCATGGGAAGACCACACTGGTGGATGCTCTACTGCGTCAATCGGGTACCTTTCGAGAAGGGGAGGACATTCCCGAATGCGTGATGGACTCCAATGATCTGGAGCGGGAGCGCGGCATTACGATTCTGGCCAAAAATACGGCGGTTCGCTACAAAGATTTGACAATTAACATTGTGGATACCCCCGGTCACGCCGATTTTGGCGGTGAAGTGGAACGTGTCTTGGGGATGGTGGAGGGGTGTTTGTTGATTGTGGATGCCAACGAAGGGCCAATGCCTCAAACGCGGTTTGTTCTCAAAAAAGCCCTTGAAAAAGGTCTGCGCCCCATTGTGGTTGTGAATAAAATTGACCGTCCCCAAGCCGAACCCTACAAAGCCATTGATAAGGTGCTGGATTTGTTTATTGAACTGGGGGCGGATGACGATCAGTGTGAGTTTCCCTATCTTTTTGCCTCGGGCTTGGCGGGCTATGCCAAGGCAAACCTGGATGATGAGGGCAAGGATATGCAGCCCCTCTTTGAGGCCATTGTCCGTCACATTCCACCGCCAGTGGGGAATCCCAATGCCCCCCTGCAACTACAGGTAACAACTTTAGATTACTCAGAATATCTGGGGCGGATTGTCATTGGCAAAATTCACAATGGTACCGTTCAAGTGGGCCAGCAGGCCGCCTTGGTCAAGGATAATGGCCAAATTGTCAAGGCAAAGATTACCAAACTCTTGGGCTTTGAAGGATTGAAGCGGATTGAATTAGAGACGGCTAGTGCTGGCAATATTGTGGCGATCGCTGGCTTTAGTGATGCCAACATTGGCGAAACCATCACCGATCCCAACAACCCCCAAGCCCTACCCCTAATTAAGGTGGATGAACCCACCCTGCAAATGACCTTTGCTGTCAATGACTCCCCCTTTGCCGGTCAGGAGGGAACCTTTGTTACCTCACGGCAATTGCGCGATCGCCTGTTTCGGGAACTGGAAACCAACGTGGCTTTGCGGGTCGAAGAAACCGACTCCCCCGATCGTTTTGCCGTTTCTGGTCGTGGTGAATTGCACCTCGGCATTCTCATTGAAACAATGCGCCGCGAAGGCTATGAATTCCAAGTTTCCCAGCCGCAGGTGATCTACCGTGAAGTCAATGGCCAGCCCTGCGAACCCTACGAATGCTTAGTGCTGGATGTTCCTGATGAAGCCGTCGGCGGCTGTATTGAACGCCTCGGCCAACGACGCGGCGAAATGCAGGATATGCAGGTGGGGGGCAATGGTCGGACTCAACTGGAGTTTGTGATTCCTGCCCGCGGTCTTATTGGTTTCCGTGGCGAATTTATGCGCCTAACGCGCGGTGAAGGGATTATGAACCACAGCTTTTTGGACTATCGTCCTTTGGCAGGGGAGATCAGCACCCGTCGCAATGGTGTCTTAATTGCCTTTGAGGAGGGCACAGCCACCTTTTATGCCCTGAAAAACGCCGAAGATCGCGGTGTCTTTTTCATTACCCCCGGCACCAAAGTCTATAAGGGAATGATTGTCGGTGAGCACAACCGTCCCCAAGACTTGGAAATCAATGTCTGCAAAACCAAACAACTAACTAACTTCCGCTCCTCAACGGGGGATGAACTGGTGCAACTGCAAGCACCTGTAGAAATGAGCCTAGAGCGGGCACTGGAGTATATTGGTGCCGATGAACTAGTGGAGGTGACACCCCAATCCATTCGACTGCGGAAAATGAGCAAGAAGTTGGCACGCCGTTAATGCTCACGAATGCCTTTTTTGCCCTCTCACTGTTTCCCTATTTGGGGTTTTTGTACTTCATGACCCGCAACCCCACTACACCTCGTTTAGCCCTCATTGGCTTTTATGGAACGCTGGTGTTTGTCGCCGTCACGATTCCCGCCGGACTTTATGCCCAAAAGGTTTATGGCACAACACTGGCCAACGTGGATGGGTTGCACGGGGGAGCAGAATTTTTCTTAACACTGGCCAATATTCTCATTGCCTTAGGCTTTCGCCGCACCCTCAAGGAGTCTGCTTGATTTGCCTATTGCCAGCGGCATAGCCAAAGAAAGCGAAGCCAACTGCGCAAAAGCGCCAAACTTGCCAGTGCTGCCAATGTAAAGAGGGCGATCGCCCCCCCTAAAGCCTTGGCTGACCACAACATTGCCCCTGCCAAAAGGGTAAAACCAGCCAATCCCAGATACACCAAACAGACCAACAGACTTTCAATGCGCCGCAGTTGCCGCTCCATTGTGGGATTGCGCACCGACAGTTGCAGTTCACCACAAGCTAAACGGTTCTCTAACTGTTGCAGCCGCACTTCCAGTCGACTGGGCTGCTGTAGCCGTTGGTTGATTAGGGTTTGGGTTTGCTGAATCAGTTCTTGCCAGCCCCCCCGCGAACGCTTCATTAATTGCTTTACAAAAGGCTGGGCAGCGGCACTGAGATTGTACTCAGGGTCTAAACTGCGGGCAATTCCATCGAGGGTTGTTAAGGACTTGAGAATATAGGTCATCTTTGCCGGTAGGCGAAAGGGTTGCTGCTCAAAAAGGGCATAGACCTCCTGTTGCAATTCCCTAAAGGCGGTTAAATCCACAGGTCGTTCGGTAAATCGATCCAAAATCAATTGCATAATCCGTTGTAGGGGCACTCTGTCAGCGACTGGCATCAACAGCCCCAATTCCATCAAGGTAGCAATCACGCGATCGCTATCCTTTTGCAGAACGGCAAAAAATGTTTGCACCATCTGTTGCCGATTGAGGGCAGGGACTTCCGTCATCATGCCGTAGTCATAGAAAATGAGATCGCCCTCCTTAGTCACTGCCAAGTTCCCCGGATGGGGGTCAGCGTGGAAAAAGCCATCAATCAGTAGCTGCTTCAGATAGCAGCAAATCCCCCGCTGGTTAATAACTTGGGGGTTCAAACCAAAGGCTTCGAGAGCGGCACGATTGTCAATGCGAATGCCGGGGAGATACTCTAACGTCAGGACATAGCGGCAAGTGTGTGTCCAATAAATTTTGGGGACGCGAATATGGGGGTCTTGGGCAAAGTTAGCCCGAAAGCGATCAGCATTTTGCCCCTCCTGAACGTAATCAATTTCCCGCAACAGAATACTGAAAAACTCCTCATAGATCTCTTGAAGGGCATAGGGACGTAAGAAGGGGAGCCAGCGATTGCCCCAGCGAATGAGTTCACCAATGGCAACATAGTCCAGATACAATTGCGCCTCTAAATGAGGACGCTGCACCTTGACAACCACGTCCTCACCGCTGTAGAGCTTTGCTCGGTGGACTTGGCCAAGACTGGCTGCAGCAAGGGGATGAGTATCAAAGGTGGCGTAGAGATCCGTAATAGATTGTCCTAGGTGCTGCTCAATGAGGGCGATCGCCTGCCGCGAGTCAAAGGGAGGCACCTGATCCTGTAGTTTCTTGAGTGCCTCAATGTAGGCCGGAGGCAATAGATCAAACCGCGTGGAAAGAAATTGGCCAATTTTAATAAATGTTGGCCCTAAAACTAGTAATTGCTGCACCAACCAGCGGGCGCGTTGCGATTGGGTGCGATTGCTCCTTCGCCGCCAAGCATAGTCCCACAATAGCTGACTGCCAAAGCGCGCCAGCACCCCCACAATTTGGCTGACACGGCGCAACAATAGCCAGCGACTTGGACGATAGGTAGAGGCAGTAACCAGCATTCAGCAACAATCACAACAAAGTGCCCAACCTCAACAATACCCCCTTTTTCTTGGGTCTTCAGCTAATCGGCGGGAAGCCGCGCGCTTTTCCGAAGGGGAGCGCTAGGGGCGCTGAAGGGGTTCAATGCCCCCGAAGTGTCCGAGCTAGGGGAATGGGCAGCTCCTGAAAATGAACACTTTGCAGCGATATTTTGGGTGAGTCTAGGGCATCGGCTCACTATCAAACGCAACGGTCGAAAGACTGGAGCAGCCCCCTCTCCGCGCAGCATGAGGGTCGGGAGTATGTCCCACTTGTTCTGCTTTCTTCTCCCTGATTCCCTTTGCCGTGTCTATGATAGGGATAGAGTCCCGATCGGAATTTACTATGGCGACGACACGTCAATTTAGTAGCTTCAGCGATCTCCTTGCCACTACAGATAAACCCCTCCTCGTTGACTTTTATGCTGACTGGTGTGGTCCGTGCCGCATGATGGCACCGATTTTAGAGCAAGTTAAACAAGTCTTGAAATCGGGCGCTGAGGTCGTCAAAATTGACTCTGAGCGCTATCCTCAACTGTCAAGTCAGTACCACGTTCGTGCCCTGCCAACCTTGATTCTCTTCCATCGTGGCCGTGAAGTTCAGCGCTGGGAAGGGGTTCAGCCACCGGAGGTTCTAATTGATGCAATTCGCCGCCTGTAAAATTCTTCAGCAGTAAAGCGTTTGAGGAATCAATCAGGATTGGCCAATATCAACTATTGGACGTTGCTTGTACCACCGCTGGCAGGAGGTGTCATCGGCTACTTTACAAATGATTTGGCAATTACAATGCTCTTTCGCCCCTACAAGCCAATTTATGTAGGGGGCAAGAAACTCCCCTTTACCCCTGGTCTTATTCCCCGCAATCAAGAGCGACTGGCTCGTCGCATTGCTGATGCCATTCTGGGTTCTTTACTGACGCCAGAGGAACTGCAAAACTTAGCGCGACGTCTGTTGCAAGTGGAACGGGTGAAGGCAGTCATCCATTGGCTCCTCCAAACAAGCCTCAGCCAAATTCAGGCCCAAAGTGAACAGCGATCGGCGCAGGTTTTGGCAAATATTTTGCGGGATTTTTTTGGCAGTGCCCTGCCCCGTTTAATTAAAGTGTGGTCGCGGCGGGAAGGTTTTTTAGAGCCACAACTTAATCAACTATTTGATCAGGTGTTGGTGGAGCTACAACTGAATGATGAACAGGCGGAGAAACTAGCGGATTGGCTGCTGTCGGTCATGTTGCCCCCCGATCGCCTGCGACTGGCAATCATTGACTTTCTCACTGATCGCACAATTAACGTCCTCGATCAAGAACTGCGGGAAAACACCAGCGGTACCTACTGGATAGTGGCTCATCTTGTGGGTGTGCGCAGTACTTTGATTCGTCTGCGGGAGTATTGCCTCAATGAACGCGAAGCCTGTAACCGCCGTCTGGGTGAATTAATTACGGCATTGGCTTTGCGGCAACGCTTGGTGGAAGCCTTGCAGAATATCACCCTGCAAAGTTTGCCCCTCGCTACGGTGCGGGAGCTACGGCAACTGTTTGGGCAGACGGTGCGCAGCTATATTCAAGAGCAGGGTTTTAGTGTCATTGAAACTATCAGTCAAACGGTGGAGTGGGAAACCATTTCCCTCAGTATTTTGCGGCGACTGCGGGATTCAGCCACTCTGAATGCTTCCTTAGAAGTGGTCAGCGATGAGTTGGCTTTAGTGCTTGATCGCTATCTTGAACGGGATATGGAGGTAATTATTGAGCGTGCCATCCCTATTTTGGATTTGGATCGGGTAATTGTGGATCGGGTCAAGGCCACCTCGCCAGAAAATCTAGAACTGGCGATTCAGGGGATTGTCCGCAGTGAGTTGCAAGCCATTGTCCGCTTGGGGGGCATTCTTGGTTTTTTAATTGGTGTGCTACAGGCGGGCTTTTTGTACTGGCAAAGTCTGCAAGCGCCCTAAACCGGGACTTTAACCTCAGACTCACCCGCCAACTGGCGCAGGTTTTGGCAGCGAATCAGTTCAGTGACATCAAGGACAGGACGGCGCTCCAACTCTGCCAGCCGAGAAATGCCTGAAAGGAGAGCTTTAGCAGCCTCTTGTTCACTGTAGCCACGTCGTTGAGCCAATTTCAGGGCTTGGCGATCGGCTGCCACTTCCACGGGAATGCCCCGCGTATTTTGCCATACTTGAAGTCCAGCAAAGGTGGTTAGCCCCCCCGCCACCAAGGCGCCTACGGGGTCTGCTTGGATAACTTGCAAAACTGTACCTAGCAAGCCTGCCACCGTTAGTCCTTGGTAGAGGTCAAGTTTGATCAAACCGGTGGTGTCAAACCATGCCACTGCCCGCAGCAGTAAAAGATCGCGCTCTGGGGTATCGAGATGCTGCCACAGACGAAAGTTAATTTCAATCGGACAATCGCCCCAAGGAAGAGCAGGCTGATAGCGCAGCACTTGGCTTTGGTGGGGACGGGCAATTAGTTTACAGCGCATCCGCGCCGACGCTGGCATTAGATCAAGCAGACGATGAATCTCAGCCTCTGGGGTCATAGGAATAGCTATGTAATCAATGCTCTGCCCTTAGTCTGCCATTAGGCTACCTTTCCTGCAATCCGGTGGATTCCTTAAAATAAAAGAGCAAATGTTTTTTGTGCCCAAATCAAAATGGTGATGATATCGGCCTTTGCCCCTTCAGAACAGTCGCTGGTCTATTCCCCTCAAGAATTGCCAGCCGTGGATGTGGCAATTGTGGGGGCAGGGATTGTGGGTTTGAGTTTGGCCTGTGCGTTGCGCCACAGTGGTCTGGCGATCGCTCTTATTGAAGCAACTCCCTACGCGCGGGAGAACACTAAAGGCCAAGCCTATGTTCTGCACCAAGTGTCCCGTTACTTCTTTGAGTGGATAGGGGTGTGGGATAAGCTGCTTCCCCATGTGCAGCCCTTTGAGCTGACGCAACTCTCCGATGAAGGATCCCCCTTGACGGTTCACTTTTCCGCGGAGGATTTGGGCACAGCAGCTATTGGCTATGTGGGTGAGCACGCAGCGATCGCCGAGACTCTTCAGAGTGTTTTACAGTCTGCTAGCAATGTCACATTTTATTGCCCCTGGCGGGTGGTGAGCAACGAAGTAAAGGGCGATCGCGCTCAATTGACACTCATCTCTGCTCATTCTGCCGAACTTCAGGCGGCTCACTTGACCGCCCGTTTAGTGGTTGGGGCAGATGGTGGTAAATCTCCCCTGCGGCAGCAGATGGGCATTGAACCCAAGGGATGGAAATATGGTCAGTCCTGTGTGGTTGCCACCCTCAATGTTGCCCATACCCAACCCGTGATGGCCTATGAACGCTTTTGGCCGACAGGGCCAATGGGAGTGCTGCCCTTACTGGGCAATCGCTATCGAGTGGTTTGGACACTGCCTCACGAGCGGGCGGAAGCTGTTGCCGCCTTAGACGATCGCGCTTTTTTAGCTGAGTTGCAACCCTATCTAGACCCGCTCATGGCAGAGATTGCTGCTGTAAGCGATCGTTTTCTCTTTCCCACGCAATTGATGCAAGTCAATTCCTATGTGGGCGATCGCTTTGTGGTGATCGGCGATGCTGCCCATCGCTGTCATCCAGTGGGAGGGCAGGGGCTAAACTTGGGTCTGCGGGATGTCTGGGCACTGGCTCAGCAGATTCTAAAAACTCCCCTTGAGCAATTGGGCGCTCGTCCTTCGTTGGTGCAATTTCACCGCCAACGCTGGTGGCAAAATGCCTTGACCCTTGGATTCACTGATATGCTTAATCGCCTCTTTTCTAATAAATGGTGGCCTTTGGTGGCGGTGCGACGCTGTGGGCTGTGGCTATTGCGAACCGTTTTGCCTCTCAAGCGTCTGGTGCTGCGGTTTATGGCGGGTCTCCTTTTACCCCTACCGCGGTGAGTTCTCCAGAGCGCATTAAAACTTTCTACGCAATTATTTCCAGCACGGCCGTCCTGTAGTATCAGTTTGACAGAGAATGAAGGGCTTGGAAAAAATCAATGGCTGTTACCGATGATCTAGAGAAAATTCGCCGCCAGTTTGACTATGGTCCCTATCCACGGATTCCCGTTGAGAAAACTCCCAAGGAAGACACCAATACTCTTTTTATCCACGATCTAGTTACGGCCTTTTATCGGCGCGACCATCGCGTTCCTGAAAGTAGGGGAAGGCGGATTCTCGATGCCGGTTGTGGCACTGGCTACAAGTCATTGGTGCTAGCGATCGCCAACCCCGGCGCCGAAATTGTCGGTATTGACCTGTCCCCTGAATCCATTAAATTGGCAACTGAGCGCTTAAAGTTTCACGGCATTGACAACGTTTACTTTGAAGTTCGCTCTATTTTAGAGTTGCCTGAATGGGGGGAGCAGTTTGACTACATTAATTGTGATGAAGTGTTGTATCTACTGCCGGATCCCGTGGAAGGTCTTCAAGCCCTTAAAAGTGCACTCAAACCCGATGGCATTCTCCGCAGTAATCTCCACAGCGCGCTGCAACGCTTCCCCTTCTTTCGTGCCCAAAGTCTCTTTAAGTTGATGGGCTTGATGGACGACAATCCCGAAGAAATGGAAATGGATATTGTCCGCGAAATCATGAGAGAACTCAAGGATGGTGTGGATCTCAAAGCCCGCGCGTGGAACCTCCGCTATGAGCAGAAGGAGAGCAATGAGACTCTCTTGGCCAA
>NZ_JARJMS020000093.1:0-82551 GCF_029335995.1 Thermosynechococcus sp. Uc | reverse complement strand
AGACAATAAATCTGCAAAGGAGAAAGATTCAACGTCAGCACTGGCAAAGTCTTCGACCCCTAGTTCTTGATTGAGGGTTGCCAGCGGTAAATCAATAATGGTTTGCTCCTCGTCCTCCTTTGCGTCATCGGTTTCAGGGGTTTCCAAGCGAGTGGGCAAAGCTTCCAGTTGACCAGTGATCACAAGGGCTTGACAGCGTCGCCATTGCTGCACAATGTGGGCACCCGCTTTGCTGACATCGCAGTTGGGTTGTTCTAGATAGGCACTGACGGAGGCACAAAATTCAGCAAATTGAGGTAGTTCGAGCATTTGCCCTAGGCCTTCCAATTCTTGGGCGGCGATCGCCAGCTCCTCCTTGAGGCAGGGCTGTCCGGGGGTTTGCAGCACCGTCTCCAGTCGTTGCAAGCAGGCCTCCACCTCAGTTTCAAAGAGAACTACCCGCACCTGCTGACCATCATCGCCGCTAAGGAGAGCCAAATCATCCTCCACTGTGACATCCCCTAGCCGTCCCTGCAACTCATTCAAAATCGGCTCCACTTGGGTGCGCCACCAACCCTCATTAGGTTCAACCCCTTGGCGATGGAGGGTAATCATTACTTGCAGTTGATCCGCTGCCTGAAGCAGCAGATGTTGTACCGTTACATCGTCACAGGGTCGCGATTTCAAGATCTTGAAGAAATCCTCAAGGCGATGTGCCAGTTCACTGAGGGACATAAAGCCCATCATTGCTGCCCCGCCTTTGATGGAGTGGGCCGCCCGCAGCACGCTATCCATCACCGTCGGCTGGTGAGACAATTGCAGTATCCCTGCTTCGATGGTTTGCAGGTAGTCCTGAGCTTCCTCGAGAAACTGGAGGCGGATCAATTCATCGGGGCCGGCAGCTGCCATTATTGCTCCTCGGTGCTGACCTTGAAGACATTGACAGACTCCTGAAGTTGCTGTGCTGCATGGGCTGTTGCCTGAAGGGATTCAGAAATTTGGTTGACCGTGCCGGAAAGCTCTGTCCACACCTTGGCAACTTCTCGCATTAAAACACCAATCACTTCTGAGGTGCGGGTTTGGGAAATGGTAGCCTCGGAAATCGAGCCAACAAGGTCATCAATTCGTTGTGACTCAGCCACAATCTTTTGCAGATTGTCTTTTGCTTCTTCAACCAAGCGGGTTCCCTCCACCACTTGGGCAGTCCCGGTTTCCATTGCACTGACCACTGCTTGGGTTTCCTGTTGAATGGTCTCGACAACTTGTTCGATTTCGCGGGTGGCTGCGGCTGAGCGTGCGGCCAATTCACCCACCTCTTCGGCAACCACAGCAAATCCTCGCCCCTCTTCGCCGGCACGGGCGGCCTCAATACTGGCATTGATGGCCAAGAGATTTGTTTGTAAGGCAATTTGATTAATTAAAGAGATAACTCTCGAGATTTGCTGTGAGGCTTCGCCAAGGCGTTTTACTTTCTTCGCCGCTTCGGCAATGGTTTCCCGCAACTGGAGAATACTTTGCACTGTCTTATCCATACTCTGCCCACCCTTGAGGGCGCGATCGCTTGCCTCGCGGGCAACTTCAGCAGCGGCTTGGGCACCCTTGGCCACACCTTGAATGGAGGTCACCATTTCCTCCACTGATTCTAACAGCCGTTCTACTTTTTTTCCTTGGCGGAAAGCCTCTTTTACCAAGCCCTGCATTCTTTGATCCTCCGCCAAAAGGGCACTGCTGACTCCCTCGGTTGTGGCTTTTACCCGCAGCACCAAATCCCGCAGGCCTTCAATGAGGGCATTAAAGATATCCGCTACGGTTCCCACTTCATCGGCAGTAATGTCTGCCCGCACTGTGAGATCTCCCTGGGCGGCTGCTTCGGCTTCATCCAGAAACTGAATCAATTGCTGCTGAATGCGATCAGTACGCTCTTTTTGCTGCTGCGCCAATTGCTGGGCTTTCTGCTGCGCCCGGATGGCTTCTTGAAGAAACACCTGGCGCTCTAAAGTCACTCCTAACTGAGTAGCCAACAGGGAAAAGTTATCTATTTGCGTTGGCTGCCACTGCCGCGGACCTGCACACTGGTGGGCAATGAGCAAGCCCAACAGAGAATCTCCTACCCGCACTGGCACCACAAGGTTGGCGCGCACCTGGAGGGGTTTGAGTTGGTTCAAGTGGCATTCTGTTAAACCCGCCTGAAAAATATCGGCGGTTGCTTGAATGCGCCCCCTGCGGTAAGCTTCAACCCAGTTTTGGCGGAAACAGGGGTCATCAATAACTCGATCTAGAGCCTTTGGCCAACCTTCGGCTACCGATTCAGCCACCACTCGACCCACAAAGTTTTCATCGAATTCGTAAAAAATGACGCGATCGCAGGCTAACAATTCTCGTCCTACTGTCACTGCCTCAGCAAGCACCTCTTGGCGCTGCGACTTTTCACTCAGCCGCAGAAAGGCATCCCGCAGCAAGGCTGCCTCTTGAGCATCTACTTGAATTTGACTCAAGGAAGCCTGTAGCTGATCAACCATTTGGTTCACAGTTTGGCTGAGGATGGCGAGCTCATCATTCCCTTGCACTGGCAAGTAGATGTCAAAATTGCCTGCGCTAATTTCCTCCACGGCTTGAATTAAACGTAACAGCGGTTGGACTTGCCGTCGGCTGAAGAAGACAGCAATTCCTGCAAGCAAGAACACAAATGCACACCCGCATAGAACCATTACCCAAGTAATTGTTTGTACGGGTTGTAGGATAGTGCTCTCATCAACTGCCAAGACAAGACTCTTAAAAGGAGCAGAAAGAGCCTGGGCAGCCACCACCACTGGTCTGTTGTTCAATTGCTGCCACCGCCGGCCTACGTCTTGAACGCCGAGTTGGGGAAGTACTGCCTCTAGGGGCTTTCCTTCTGCTTCAGCCTCAGAGGCAACAACAATCCGACCCTGCTGATTGACAAGGTAGAAGTTACGGGCTAAATTTTGGGGCGTTGTGTTTTGCAGAAAGCCTCTCAAGTTGGCAGCAGAGATACGAAGCCGCAAGACAGCTATAACCCGTTTAGTTTTCGCATCCAGAATTGGTGTCGCTACAAATAGACTAAGGGGTTTCTCAGGAAGAGAGAGTGCGGGTTCGAGGGTTAGGACGGATTGTTTAGTTTTTACAGCCAACTGAAAATACTCTTGCCGCTGCAAAACGTTATTCGGAAGCGGATTGTTCAAATTTGATTGGCCAAGAATAGTGCCGCGACCGTCGTTGGCGATTACGGCAGCGCTGTCGTAATTAGAAGAACTTTCAACGATTTTTTCTATCAAGGATGAGAGCGCTGCAACATTGACATTGCGCTGTTGGATATCTCCTAGGAATCTTAATTGCAGTTGGTAAGCCTCTAGTTCGGCATTCCCTAGTCGTTCTTTCAAATAATTGTTGAATTGAATCCCAATCACTCTTGCCTGCTCAGCTTGTGTCTGTAGGAGCTGGCGAATTAGCACCTGCCGCAAGCTCAAAATTGCCACTGAGCCAGTAATCAACAACGGTACAGTAGCAATGGCGATCGCCCCCAGTGTAATCTTGCGCCGCAAACTTCCACGCTTTTTCGGCGGCTGAGAACCCGCCGGCGGTGAGCCGCTAGTTTTGAGAGCACGAGTATCAGCGGCGGATTCCGTTGGCGGCTCAACTTGGTAGTTAAGAACCGAAGGAGGTAAAGGCGGTAGATCAATTGGCGGTTTAGCAGTAGTCATTGTTTACCTATCCCAGTTGCATGAATCATCAGCCTACCGAGCAGTTACAGGAACACACTTTGCCCAACAATGTTCGGCGATCGCCTCCCCATCGAGGATAAAAAACATTTCTTCTTCCAGACGGCAACAACCCTTCACATAGGGAACTAGCGCTGCACTGAGTGTACCCACAGGCGATTGAATTAAACTCTCAGAAAGACGAGCAATCCCACCCACTTGGTGCAGAGCCAGTGCTAAGTGCCCCTTAGAAGTTTGCAGTAATACAATCGTAAATAGCGAACTCTCCTCCAGTGGGTTGAGGCTCAACAAAAGAGCTAAATCAAACACCCAAACAATACGGTTACGAAAGTTCAGCAGTCCCATCACCACTGCGGGCATGTTAGGGATCAGCGTCAACTGTTGCGGCGGAATCACCAGCACCTGCTGAATCTGAGTCATCGGCAGCAATGCCGTTAATTGGTCGTGTACAACCAAGCGCAAGTAGGGCGTTCCTTGGGGGCGATCGCCTTGTCCTTCACTGTAATTCAACCAAGGTGCTGCCCCAATCATCACTACATCACCACCGACTTCAGTGCTCGCACAAGATCGTCACGGGTAAAGGGCTTGGTGACATAAGCATCTGCTCCCTGTTTCATTGCCCAAAGACGGTCTAATTCTTGGTTTTTAGAGCTACAGACCACCACTGGCAGCTTTTCCGTCTCCGGATTTTTCTTGAGTGCACGACAGAGTTCAAAGCCACTCATCTCCGGCATCACCACATCAGTAATCACCACATCTGGTTTATATTGGCTGATCTTTTCAAGTGCCTCCTTTGCCCCCAGCGCCTCAATAACCATATAGCCAGCTTCCCTGAGTAACGAACTGATGAAAGCCATTTCCGAGGGCATATCTTCCACAACTAAAACTTTCGTCATTCCTTCTCCCCTGCTTCTGTTCTATTCAGATTGTAATGCCAATATACTTCGTCCTAGCTTAAGTAGCGAAAGACCATTTTCAGCAACGCTTCTTGCGTAAAAGGCTTGGTCATGTAGTCCGTCGCCCCCACAAGGCGTGCTCTATCTCGATCAATGAGTCCTGTGTTACCCGTCACCATAATGATGGGTACCGACTTAAAGCGTTCATGGTTACGAATAACTTTGCAAAACTTATAACCGTCAATATTGGGCATCCCCACATCCAGCAAGATGAGATCCGGGTTGAGACGCATCACCTCCATGAGGGCTTTCACAGAATCATTGAGGGCAATCACCTCAAAGGCATCATCTGCCAAAAACCGCTTAATTTCATTGAGCATGGCCGGACTGTCATCAATACAGACAATCCGATAGGTGCGGTTGGGCACCTGAGAAGTAAAGAAGCCACTGCCTAAATCACCACTTTCCTCTGCCACTGCGGGCGCAGTTTCCTGCCACAAACTGGTATCAAAACTGGGCAGCAAATCAAAGGGGTGTTGCGGCTTTCGAACAACTACGGCTCCCTTCTCAATCAACGGCAAAAGGCTACGTACCAAGGTAATTTCATTTTGGTTGAGCAACACCGCCAAATGGCGAAAGCTAAAACCCCGTAGCATAGACCCCAAGCGTTGCTTCTGGTCTGGGGTTAAATTGACTTGGCTACCCCCAAAGAAGTAGGGACGCTGGAAAGGAGAAACAATTTTGTGGCCAAGACTCAGCCATTGCTGAATTTTTGACTTGCACTGCTGAATGAGTCGGCTGGGGTTAAAGCGGTTAACAATCGGCACCTCGACATAAGGCACTAACTGGTGATGACCACTTTTGAGATATAGAAACGACTCTAGGACTTCAACAATCAGCCCCTCCACCAATTGGTTAAACTGCTCTGGGGTAATGATGTGCTGAGTCAGCAACCAGCGCAGACTCTCATACTCATAAATGGGGGTTGGGGTATCGGCCTGTTCCCATTGCTGTCGTACTTGGACACGCAACTCGCGATTGAGTTCAGGAACTGTATGGCTCAGTTGCCGTAAATGGCGCTCAAAGCGATCGCCTGGCTCAATCGTGTGGGTAGCATAAATCAAGTCCCCCTGATCAAAGTAGAGAAACCATTGTTGCTGTTGAACACCAACCTTGAAACACCCTGTCCCTCCAGAACTGCTGAGTTGCTGAAGCAATGACTCAGGGTGAAGTGTTTCTATAAATTGTGGTGTTCCCCCAGCACTAAAACCGCGATCTGATGTCATCATATTAACCTCCAAGCTGCTACCCCCACCGAAGCCTCGTGAAACTCCAGCAGCAGCCAGTAACTTTGATAGGCAAACTAGTTGAGTTCTTGATCGATACCTTAAGTAAGATATGCTTAAGAATACCGATATATTGACTATATTAAACGGTATCAGTAAAAAGATGAAAGAAAACTTCAGAAAAATTAATGACTTTTACAAAGGACAGTAAACTAAATCCCCTTTCTCAAAAACAAAGATGAAAATTGAATTCCCCTCCCCTTTGAGGAGAGGGGCTAGGAATGAAGGTTAGAACGTAAACGTTGTACGAATCACACCTTGGAGAATCGGCTGACCGGAGATTACACCACCTCCATTGGTATTGTTGGGGTTGATGATTGCCGTAAAGATAGGCGTGATGCTGATGTTGTCACTGATAGGGAATTTGTAGAAGGCCTCTACGTTAAGTTGGGTGGCGTTATTACCAGCCGCAAAATTAGGCGCATCGTTGATAAACGGTGCACCCGCAGCAGCAGCTAAAACAGACCCCGGCACAAGGAGATCTTTGTAACCAATGCCGGCCATGAAATTATAGGCCGTCATACCGGCAGCCCCGAAACCGTTAGGAGCATCCGAAAAAGGCAAGGGCGACACACCCGGAAAATAACCACCCGGAATACTGGCAACACCAGCACGGCCAAAAATACCTAAGCGACCCAGATTCAGCTCAAAGTTAATCCCCCCTGCTCGAGCTTCGATGCCATAGGTCTTAGAGTAGGTACCCTGCAGACGAACTGCATAACTGTTTTTGCCACCACCGAACCGATTGGCATACTCTAGCTCTAATGAAGCTTGGAACGGATCACCTGCAAACCCCCCCCCCGGACTTGGTGGAGCAATGCCTGAAGCTGCACGATTTGCCTCACCCGCAAGATAAAGGGCACGGACAGTAAAGGGGCTTTCCTTGGGATTCCATTCAATAGCAGCGCCTGCACCCCCTAAGTAATTCATGGCATAGGGAACGATGAAGGGGTTATTGAGGAAAAAGTACGTACCAAAATCGCTGGCTCCATCATTTGCCCAGCTATTCTTGTCAATAATATCGCTGGGGTAAAATAGAGGCCCTGCAGTGATTGTAATGTCTTGAATAGGCTTGAAGCTGTAAGCTAGGCGGTCAAGCTCAACATTCGGACCGATAACAGACCAGTAGTACTGGCTAGGACTAAAGTAGGGAAGTGGTCCGACTGTATTGTCAAAGGTATCTCCTGCTCCTAGGGTTGAGCCTGTCTGCAATCCCAGGCCATAGGTACTAATGGCATCAAGACCACCATTTCCTGTAGAGAGGTTTATTTGCAGTAGGTCAGTGCCAGTGAAGCTGGTGTTCAGACTCAGAAGCACGGCAGCAATGACGGTGGGGTTTGTGTTACTAGGAGCAGGTCCAACAGGACTGACAGAAGGATTCGCACTACTGGGACGACCGCCGTACTGAACGGACATAACAGCCGTAGCTGTCAGTTTAGTAGTAGTTGAGAATTGAGTTGCTTCAAGGGCAGCAGTACGGGCTTCAAGGTTATCCATGCGACCGCGCAGTGTAGCGAGTTCAGTAGCAAACTCATTCATCAGCCGTTGCAAGGCTGCTAGGTCTTCCTTGGTGGCAAAGCGATCGCTAATTACATCGAGGCAGGCATTTAAAGCCGCTGCCATTTCATAACGGGTCGCGGCACGGTTGCCCCGGAAGGTGCCATCGGGATAACCCGCAATACAGCCGTATTTTTCAACAAGGGAAGCCAAGGCTTGGTAGGCCCAGTCGGTGGGGCGGACATCAGAAAGTTGAGAGACAGAGGTCACCTGCCCCATGGATTTTTCATCAGCCAGGAGCTGATTAACAGATGTAATGGTGCTAGAAGCGTCTGCAATGGTGTTGGCAGTAGGCGGTGCTTCAGAAACTTGGGAATGTTGTGGTTCAACAGCAATCAGGTTTTCAAAGTTAGCAGGTTCACTAGCGGTAGCAATGTTAGCCCCTGCAACCACACCCAGTAGGCTCAAGCCACCTGCTAACAGGTAAGTCTTTTTCACAATGTTACTCCTCACTCACGAGCATCTGGGTTCGGCAGAGCGATCAACTCATTCTGCTGTCTCCTAATACTTAGCTTACATAATACAGCTCCAATTTATTATGAGCCGACTATGCCAGTTTTGATAAATACCAAACACTTACTCTTTGATTTGTTAAATCTAGCCTGCCTTGCCGACAAAGTAGGAACTGCGCCCCAGGAGCCTTTCTGAGAGAGGTTGTGGAAACTAGAGAAGCACTGTGCGGTGGGTAGAGTGTAAAGTATAGCCGCAATCCACAACTCTAAATCTGGACGTAATGAAATGTAATGACCTCTCTCCTTGAAGAAAAACTGCGGGCAGCGTTTCCCCCGAAACAGGCACATCTACGCGGTAGTTATGAGTTTGATTTGGTCATTCGCGGTCAAGTCCATGGAGAGCTGGTTCTTGTACTTGGGGAAGTCAAAAGGAATATTACCGAATCTAAGGTGAAGCGATTTTGAGTCTTGTGGCTCAAGTGGAAGCGACTGAGGACATTCGCCCCCTGTTTTTTGGCTTTTGTGTTGAGGGTGCAGCCAAGGAGTTGATTCGTGAGCGGGGAGCTGTGATGGTCACTACAAGGGGCAAATACTTTCCTGAGTAAACCGTCACTTGAGCAGTGGGGACGAAAAACTTAATGGAGTATCCATCACGCTTCTTGGGTTGGCGTGGAGTCTGCTGCATGGTAGGAACTGCGCACAAGGGGGCCTGAACGCACATGAGAAAACCCTAGTTCCCGTGCGATATTGCCCAAGGTGTTAAATTCTTCAGGTGTCCAATACTTCACTACCGGTAAATGATTCAATGAGGGGGGTAGATATTGTCCTAAAGTCAGGCGATCGCACCCCACTGCTCGCAGGTCTTCTAGGGTTTGAATAACTTCTGCTTCGGTTTCCCCTAACCCCAGCATCAGTCCTGATTTGGTGGGAATGTGGGGGTTGAGTTCTTTGACAGTGGCTAAGACCCGCAGTGAACTGTCGTAGGTGGCACCACGACGCACCGGTCCTTGAAGGCGGCGGACGGTTTCAAGGTTGTGATTATAGCAGGCGGGCTTTGCAGCCACAATTTGAGCAATGCAGTCTCGTTGGGAGAGACGACCCCAATCCATGCGAAAGTCGGGGGTGAGGACTTCAATGTCGGTGTCTGAGCAGCGTTGACGAATCGCCTCCATGGTGGCTACAAATTGACCCGCCCCCTGATCCGGTAAATCATCCCGAGCCACAGAGGTTAAAACCACATAGCGCAATCCCAAGGCAGCCACAGCAGCAGCAATTTTTGCAGGTTCCTCCGGATCAACCGCAGCAGGCGCACGCCCCTTTTCCACTTGGCAAAAGGCACAGGCACGGGTACAGGTGGCACCCAAAAGTAGAAAGGTGGCGGTTTTGTGAGCATAGCATTCACCGCGATTGGGACAGCGCCCCTCTTCACAGATGGTGTGGATGCCATAGTGGCGCACGAGGCGTTGAACAGTGGAGAGTTCACTGGCTTTGCCAAGGGGTTTACGCAGCCACGGCGGCAAGGGTTGGGAGATCGTCATAGAGTCGGGTTAATCCTGAAAATAGGGGAAAAACGAACTAGATACAAAACTTGATTAACTATCGAGTCTATTTATTAAGTAACTGTAAATGATTGCAGGTGGTGCTTCTAGGGGGCGATCGCTTCTATGGCAGGATCAATAGCGACGTTACCGCAGGTATGCCACAGAAACCTATGAGTGATCAGCCACGCCCAACGGTCATTATTACCGGTGCATCCTCTGGAGTTGGATTGTATGCCACCAAAGCCTTAGCCAATCGGGGCTGGCACGTTGTTATGGCCTGCCGCAATCTTGAGAAAGCAGAGCAAGCCGCCAAAGACTTGCAAATTCCGCCGGAGGCCTATACGATTTTGCATTTAGACTTGTCCTCGTTGGCCAGCGTGCGCGGCTTTGTTGAGTCATTTCGGGCATTAAATCGCCCCTTGCGTGCCCTTGTCTGCAATGCCGCCGTCTATTACCCCTTGCTCAAAGAACCAATCTACAGTGTAGATGGCTATGAAATCAGTGTGGCTACCAACCATTTGGGACACTTTCTGTTGGCCAACCTCCTCCTCGATGATTTGAAGAACTCCCCTGAAAGCGATAAACGCTTGGTGATTCTCGGCACAGTGACAGCCAACCGCAAAGAACTCGGCGGTAAAATTCCCATTCCTGCTCCCCCTGATTTGGGCAACCTTGAAGGCTTTGAAAAGGGCTTCAAAAAACCGATCGCCATGATTAACGGCAAGCCCTTCAAGTCTGGTAAAGCCTACAAAGACAGCAAACTGTGCAATATGCTCACGGTGCGGGAACTGCATCGCCGCTTCCATGACTCGACGGGGATTGTCTTTAGCTCCTTGTATCCTGGTTGTGTGGCGGATACGCCTCTATTTCGCAACCACTTTCCCCTCTTCCGGAAGCTCTTCCCCCTCTTCCAGAAAAAAATTACTGGGGGCTATGTCAGCCAAGAACTGGCGGGTGAGCGCGTCGCAATGGTGGTGGCAGACCCAGAGTTTCGCCAGTCGGGGGTGCACTGGAGCTGGGGTAACCGCCAAAAAGAAGGCCGCAAAGCCTTTATCCAAGAACTCTCGGCGGAGGGCAGTGATGAGCAAAAAGCGCGCCGTCTTTGGGAGTTGAGCGAAAAACTTGTGGGGTTGGCCTAAAAGTTAATACCTTCTTCCATTCCTCTTGCTGACCTTGCCGCTATGGTGGAAGTGATCCTTGCCATTGCAGGACGGATGTATGTCACAGCAAGATTTTGGCGTTATTGGCCTCGCCGTCATGGGGGAAAACCTTGCCCTCAACGTGGAGCGAAATGGATTCTCAGTGGCGGTTTATAATCGCACGCCTGCCCGCACCGAAACCTTCATGGCTGAACGAGCCGCAGGCCGCCGCTTCAAGGCCACTTACAGTCTTGAGGAGTTTGTCGCATCCCTGTCGCGTCCCCGCCGCATCTTGGCGATGGTCAAAGCCGGCAAGCCCGTGGATGACCTGATCCAGCAACTCAAGCCACTTCTTGAACCCGGCGACATCCTCATTGATGGCGGCAACTCCCTCTACACAGATACTGAACGCCGTGTTGCTGAAATGGAGGCGGCAGGACTTTGCTTTTTTGGTATGGGGGTCAGCGGTGGTGAAGAAGGTGCCCTCAATGGTCCGAGTCTTATGCCCGGCGGTAGTCGTGAAGCCTACCAAGCCCTCGAACCAATTCTCACCAAAATTGCAGCCCAAGTGGATGATGGCCCCTGCGTTACCTACATTGGACCAGGGGGGTCGGGTCACTTTGTCAAGATGGTGCACAACGGTATTGAGTACGGCGATATGCAACTCATTGCCGAAGCCTATGACCTACTGAAAAACCTCCTAGGCCTCAACCACCAACAGCTCCATGAGGTCTTCAAAAGCTGGAATGAAACCCCCGAACTTAACTCATTTTTGATTGAAATTACTAGCCAGATTTTCACTTATATTGACCCAGAAACCCATCTGCCCCTGGTGGATGTGATTGTGGATGCCGCGGGTCAAAAGGGAACCGGTCGCTGGACCGTAGAAAGTGCCCTAGAAATGGGGGTGGCTATTCCAACAATTACCGCTGCTGTAAATGCCCGCATTATGTCCTCCATCAAAGCTGAGCGGATGGCGGCTGCCCAAGTCCTTCCTGCTCCTGCGGTGCATTTTAGCGGCAATACTGAAGAATTCATCGGCAAAATTCGCGATGCGCTCTACTGCTCAAAAATCTGCTCCTATGCCCAAGGGATGGCTCTAATTGCCAAAGGGTCGCAGGAACTGTTTGACAACCAACTTAACCTGAGCGAGATTGCTCGCATCTGGAAGGGGGGCTGTATTATTCGGGCTGGCTTCTTGGATAAGATCAAGCAGGCCTACAGCGAAAATCCCCAACTGGCCAATCTACTGCTGGCGCCGGAGTTTCGGCAAACAATCCTCGATAAACAGGCGGCGTGGCGGGAGGTCTTGGTGGAGGCGACCCGTGCTGGGATTGCGGTGCCTGCTTTTGCCGCATCGCTGGAGTACTTCGATAGCTATCGGCGCGATCGCCTGCCGCAAAATCTCACTCAAGCGCAGCGGGACTTCTTTGGTGCGCACACCTATGAGCGAATTGATAAACCGGGAACCTTCCATACCGAGTGGGTACCAATTCAGGAGGCAGGTAAAGCCTCCGTTTAAGCAGTGCCGCCGCGCATCCTACGCATGAACGCGAGGCGTCATATTCCCAGTTTCCCAGAAGCAGGCTGTAAAATCACCCGAAACGTAGGGAACAGGCTAAAAGTTGGCCTGAACAATTTCAGCCCCAAACCCACAGGCAGAAATGACCTAGGGTGCTGCAAAGGGAAACGTTCTTGGCAGTAGGCGAGAGCGCCGCCTCCCTCTCTGGTAACAGGATTGGGAAGCAACGATTGAATTGCGAGTTGCGTTCACCGGCAGGAAGTACAGTTGGGTGGGCGGCTTTCCTAGGGAGCAGTTCTTTAGCTTATCTTAAGTAAGAATTAGGCAAGTCAACCGCTTGCTTGCAATTATCCTGCACTTTGGGGAGGCCAAGACGCTTTGCATCCGTTTCTACAACTTTTGAAGCACAGCCAACGCTACCAACGCCAAGTGGGGCGTGCCTCCCTTTACTCCATTCTGAATAAAATTTTTGATCTTGCTCCCCCCGTTTTGATTGGCATTGCCGTGGACTTAGTGGTGAAGCGACAGGACTCCCTCTTTGCCCGTTGGGGGCTGGTGACCTTTGAGCAGCAACTCTTGGCCTTGGCGGGTCTTTCGTTTGTGATCTGGAGCTTGGAGTCGCTCTTTGAATACGCCTATGCCCGCAGTTGGCGCAACTTGGCACAGCAGATTCAACATGATTTGCGCCTTGAGGCCTATGCCCATGTCCAAGAGATGGACTTGGCCTTTTTTGAGGATCGCAGCAGTGGGGTGTTGCTCTCGATTCTCAACGATGACATTAACCAACTGGAGCGATTTTTGGATGGCGGAGCCAACGAGGTGTTGCAGGTTACAACCACGGTTCTTGTCATTGGCGGGATTTTCTTTTATTTGGCTCCAGGTGTGGCCATCTGGGGCATGCTGCCCATGCCCTTTATTCTTTGGGGATCGGTGATCTTTCAGCGGCAGCTTGCCCCTCGTTATGCCGATGTGCGGGAAAAGGCGGGACGTCTCAGTGAACGCTTGGCCAACAATATCACGGGCATTCAAACCATCAAGAGCTTTACTGCCGAAGCCTACGAGTTGGAGCGCTTGGCTTGGGATAGTGAAGCGTATCAACAGAGCAATCGCCGCGCCATTCGGCTGAGTGCGGCCTATATTCCCCTGATTCGCTTTGTGATTCTCTTTGGGTTTACGGGAACGCTGGTGTTGGGAGGCTTTGCTGCTTTTCAAGGGCACTTGGATGTGGGTGCCTACAGCACAATGGTCTATCTAATTCAACGGCTGCTCTGGCCCCTAACCCGTTTGGGGGAAACTCTGGATCAGTATCAGCGCGCCATGGCCTCAACGCAGCGGGTGCTGAATTTGCTGGAAACGCCGATCGCCATTCCTACGGGCGATCGCCCCCTCAATCCGCGCCATGTCAAAGGAGAGGTGCGCTTTGAATCCGTTAGCTTTGCCTATGGCGGGCGTTCCCCCGTTCTCACTGGGGTTAGTTTACATGTGCCTGCTGGTCAAACGATCGCCATTGTCGGCGCTACGGGATCCGGTAAAAGTACCCTTGTGAAATTGCTACTGCGCTTCTACGAGATACAGCAGGGGCGCATCCTCATTGATGGGGTGGATATTCGGGAGTATCGGCTGCGGGACTTGCGCGCTGCCATTGGCTGGGTGAGTCAAGATGTCTTTCTCTTTCACGGCACTGTCTTGGAAAACATTGCCTATGGCACTCCGGGGGCAACCCTTGCTGATGTTATCCACGCAGCAAAGCTGGCTGAAGCCCATGAATTTATCCAGGAACTCCCCCAAGGCTATGACACAGTGGTGGGGGAGCGGGGGCAAAAACTCTCTGGCGGTCAGCGACAACGGCTGGCGATCGCCCGTGCCCTTCTCAAAGACCCACCGATTCTTGTTTTGGATGAGGCCACGTCGGCAGTGGACAACGAAACCGAAGCCGCCATCCAGCGATCGCTAGCACACATCACGGCGCATCGTACCACCATTGCCATTGCCCACCGCCTCTCGACAATCCGCCATGCCGACTGCATCTATGTCCTTGAGCGCGGCAAAATGGTTGAACAGGGAACTCACGAGGCCTTGCTGGCTCAGCAAGGAGTCTATTATGGCCTCTGGCAAGTCCAAGCAGGCATTCTGGAGACTTAGGGTTGCAGGTTATAGCGCGCCCGCTCTGCTGCTGTCTTCTCTCGATCTAGTTTCAAGATCAGCACCGCCAAGGGGGGCAAGCAGAGATCTAAAGAATAGCGACGGTTGTGGTAAGGCCACTCATCTGCCCATTTACCGCCGAGGTTGCCCATATTGCTGCCGCCGTATTCACGGGCATCGCTGTTAAAGAGTTCACTGTAGAAACCATGCTCTGGTACACCAATGCGGTAGTGGCTATGGGGCTGCGGGGTAAAGTTACAGACGACAACGACAAAATCTTGATAGTCCTTGTCCCAGCGGATAAAGGAAACAACGCTATGGCGGTTATCGCTACAGTCAATCCACTCAAAGCCCTCCTGTTTGAAATCTTGGGTATAGAGGGCGGGTTGGGAACGGTAGAGGCGATTGAGATCCTCAAAGAAGCGTTTGGTTTGCTGGTGGGGTTCGTATTGCAGCAGGTGCCACTCTAAATCACTCCAGACATTCCACTCGCTCCATTGGGCAAACTCCATCCCCATAAACATTGTTTTCTTGCCGGGGTGAGTGAACATGTAGGCAAACAAACAGCGCAAATTGGCAAATTTTTGCCAGCGATCGCCGGGCATTTTGCCAATCATGCTACCCTTGCCGTGCACCACCTCATCGTGGGACAGGGCCAACATGAAGTTCTCGCTGTGGTGGTACCACATACTAAAGGTGACATTATTTTGGTGGAACTGGCGGAACCACGGATCCATGCTGAAGTAATCCAGAATATCGTGCATCCAGCCCATATTCCACTTCAAATTAAAGCCCAGCCCGCCCATGTAAGTTGGCCAAGAGACCATCGGCCACGCCGTTGACTCCTCAGCGATCGAGAGAATCCCCGGAAAGTAGCTAAAGATTACATGGTTGACTTGGCGCAGAAAGTTAGCCGCCTCTAAGTTCTCCCGCCCGCCGTATTCATTGGGAACCCACTCACCCTCCTTGCGGCCATAGTCAAGATAAAGCATCGAGGCCACCGCATCCACACGAATACCGTCAATGTGGTACTTGTCAAACCAAAAGAGGGCATTGGCCACTAGAAAATTGCGCACTTCGTGGCGACCATAGTTAAAGACAAGGGTGCCCCATTCCTTATGTTCGCCCTTGCGCGGATCCGCATGTTCGTAGAGGTGGGTGCCGTCAAAGAATGCAAGGCCGTGGCCATCCTTAGGAAAGTGCCCCGGTACCCAATCGACAATGACGCCAAGGCCGTTTTGGTGGCATTGATCTACGAAATACATAAAGTCCTGGGGACTGCCATAGCGAGAGGTGGGGGCATAGTAACCGGTCACTTGATAGCCCCAAGAGCCGTCGAAGGGATGCTCGGCAATGGGCAAAAGTTCAATATGGGTGTAGCCCAATTCCTTGACGTAGGGAATGAGTTTAGCCGCCAATTCGCGATAGGTGAGAAAGCGTGCCCAGGGCTTAAGTTCTGCCACCTGTACGGGTTCTTGGGGTTGACCATCGGCACCAATGGGCGGATTCTCCATTGAGGCGTGGAGCCACGATCCTAAATGCACCTCAAAGACAGAAATCGGTTGGGTGAGGGGGTCAGTGTGGCGCCGCTTTTCCAGCCAGTCGCCATCGTTCCATTCGTAGCTATTTAAGTCAGTGACAATGGAAGCGGTCTTGGGGCGTGGTTCTTGGTAAAAGCCGTAGGGGTCTGATTTTTCGTAGATGTGGCCGTCTTGGTTTTTAATTTCGTACTTATAGTGCTCGCCAACCCCCAAACCAGGGATAAAGAGTTCCCAGACGCCATTGCCGCGTCGTGCCATTTGGTGTTTGCGCCCATCCCAGTGGTTAAAGTTGCCAATGACAGAGACATTGCGGGCATTGGGTGCCCAGACGGCAAAATAAACGCCTGTGACCCCCTCCACCGTCAGTAGGTGCGCCCCCAGTTTCTCATAAATGCGGTGGTGATTGCCCTCGGCAAAGAGATGAATATCAAAATCCGTTAGCTTTGAGGAGCGGAAGGCATAGGGGTCATAGATGACGCGCTCGTGGCCATTTTCGTAGATTTTCAGTTGGTAATTATTGAGTTCCGCCACGGGAATGCGGCACTCGAAAAAGTGGGGGTGGTGAACCGGCGTCATCGGATATTCTTGCCGCAGCTCCGGACAGAGGACACTCACCCGTTCGGCGTTGGGTAAATAGGCGCGTACCGCCCACACGGATTGGCCATTCTCACTGATCTGATGACAGCCCAAAATTTCAAAGGGGTCGTGGTGCTGGTTGGAAACAATACGGTCAATCTGTTCGGGCGAAACGGTCATATTTTTATACTTTCGTAAAATATAGAGACAATACTATAGAAAAGTTAACAGTCAGAATGCTCCCCTTGACAAGGGCATAGATCCTATTTCTCTGGTTTCTCTTGATCGGCTGAGTGAGTTAGGAGTCCTTTGAGTAGCTCTCGCAGTAGGCTCGGTCCTTGGTAAATCCAACCGGTGTAGAGTTGCACCAGGGTGGCACCGGCCGCCAGTTTCTCAATCACATCCTCTGGCGTAAAAATACCCCCCACCCCAATAATCGGCAGTGTGCCTTGGGTCTGTTTGTGGATAAAGCGAATGACAGCAGTGGCGCGATCGCGCAAAGGTCTGCCACTCAGCCCTCCTGCCTCCTCCCCTGGCGATCGCCCCGTCTGAGGAATAATCTGGGTTTTCAGTCCCTCCCGTGCCACTGTGGTATTGGTAGCTACAATCCCAGCGAGTTCATAGGTTTGAATCAAATCAAGAATTGCCGCAATTTGCTCCCAACTCAGGTCGGGGGCAATTTTCAGGAGCAGGGGCTTGCGGGGGTAATTGGCGCTTTGTAGGGTTTCCAAAATGGGTTCCAGTTGTTCCTTTGCTTGCAGGTCCCGTAACCCCGGTGTGTTGGGAGAACTGACATTAATCACGAAGTAATCTCCTAGGGGATGGAGCCGGCGAAAACTTGCTAAGTAATCCTCTTTAGCGGATTCTAAGGGGGTAATTTTTGACTTGCCCAAGTTGATACCGATGGGAATTGTCGGGTCGGGCGATCGCGCCAACAGGGCAGCCATGGCCTCTGCGCCAGCGTTATTAAATCCCATGCGATTGATGGCAGCCAGATCCGCCGGTAAGCGAAAAAGGCGCGGACGGGAATTGCCAGGTTGAGGGTGCCAAGTGACGGTGCCCAACTCGGCAAAGCCGAAGCCAAAGGCTGACCAAACACTGCTGGCCACCCCATTTTTATCAAACCCCGCTGCCAAGCCAATCGGATTAGGAAAGCGCAACCCCCACACTTGCCGCTCTAAACGCGGGTCTGATAGAGCACAGCGTTGCTGGAGTTGCTGCCGTAGCCAAGTGCTTAAGCCATGATCTTGATTTAGCCACCCACAAAAGGAAATAAACTGCTGGTGCAGAAATTCTGGATCGGCCTGCAATCCCGAAAAGAGAAATGGCCGCAGTAGGTGGCGATAGAGATCAATGGCCATTTAGATTGGACTTGATTGGCAGCACTGCGACCCTAATCCAAATAGCCCATGAGGGCAGGGGAATCATCAATGATGTTGGAGGCAACGGGACGCTCTCCTGCCGAGTAGTAGGTTTCAGCAATGTGTAGGCCACTGGTGGTAATCGGACGAATGCCCATCCAATTGACCGTTTCTACAATTTCAAAGTTATCGGCAGCCACTGGACGTACCCCCATGATGTTGAGGGTTTCCACCACCCGGAAATTAGTTGCCACAATCGGGCGAATACCAGCGGCATTGATACTGTCATAAATTTGCAGGCCACTGCTGAGTACGGGACGCTCGCCGGCATCTTTAATCATGTGTACGACTTGCACGGGACTGGCTTCAATAGGGCGTAAACCAGCGCTATTAAAGGTTTGCCACACTACAATGTCGCTGGCTGTGGGTGTACCTGCGGGGGCGAGAGCTGTTTTTTCGGCAAGGGAGACCATTTGACCACCATTTTCCTTGCCAGGTGGGTTGTGGCGACGGCTGGGACGAGTGGCTTTGGCGGTGGGTTCTTCGGGGGGTGGGGTTTGGGGAGTTTCAGTCATGGCGATCGCTCCTAATGCAATAATTCAATCCTACAGGGGAATTCCTATGCAAGCATTCTATATCTATTGTCTTTAGATCATAGCAGCCAAAGAGGGATGTCAGGGGTTTGCGACATTGCTTTCGGCGTGGAAACGGTATTCAGCAACGGCTTGCTTGTTAGGCGTGAAGCAGAGGGAGCATCTCGGTGGGTGCCCCTTGGCCAATGACTTTGCCGCGATCAAGAACAATGGCACCATCCGCTTGCGCCAGTTCATCAAGGCGATGGGTAACCCATAGTGCTGTGATCCCTTGGGTATTGACCAGTTGGCGCACGTAGCCCAAGAGTTCCCGCTGACTATCGGGGTCAAGGAGGGCTGTGGGTTCATCGAGTAACAGCACCCGACAATGGCGAGCGATCGCCCCGGCAATGGCAACTCGCTGTTTTTGGCCGCCACTGAGGGCATAGATGGGACGGCGTTCTAGCCCCTGTAAATTCACCGCTTGCAAAGCGGCACTGACGCGCTCGCGCACTTGCCAATAGTTGAGCGCCTCGCCATTGAGACTAAAGGCAATATCCGCACCAACACTGGGCATCACCAGTTGGTGATCGGGATTCTGGAACACAAAGCCAAGGGGCTGCTCCACATAGACTTCGCCCCGTTGGGGCTGCAGGAGACCCCCTAAAATCTTTACCAGTGTTGATTTACCACTACCATTGCGGCCTAGGAGCATCCAGAGTTGCCCCCGAGGGATTTCTAGCGACACCCGATCCAACACCAAACCCTCTGGCGACCAGCCAAAGGAGACTTCCTTGAGATGAATTGCTGGGGGGATTATCGCCATGGCTTTTTGGACAATGCTCATGTTTTTCGGTAGGGTGGGGATGACCCTCAATTGGGTTATCCTGCACCAAGTAGGGGAGGAGCTATGCAAGAGGGATTATACATTGTCCTCATCAGTATTCATGGTTTGATTCGGGGCGATCGCCTAGAATTGGGACGCGATGCCGATACAGGAGGACAAACGCGCTATGTTGTCGAACTGGCAAAAAGCCTTGCAGCCCATCCCCGTGTTGCCCAAGTTGATTTAGTGACTCGCCTGATTGCCGATGCCAAAGTCAGTCCAGACTATGCTCAGCCCATTGAGCCAATCGGCGATCGCGCTCGCATTGTGCGACTTGCCTGCGGACCGCGCCGCTATTTACGCAAGGAGGTGCTCTGGCCCTACTTGGACGTATTTGCTGATGAACTGCTGCGGCATCTGCGCCAGTTTGGGCGTATGCCCGATGTTATTCACAGTCACTATGCCGATGCGGGTTATGTGGGCTGCCGCGTTGCCGGCTGGTTAGGAGTTCCCCTTGTTCACACCGGCCATTCCCTCGGACGGGTCAAACGACAACGACTTCTTGCCCAGGGCAGTAAACCCGATGTCATTGAGGAGCAATTTCACTTTACGACCCGCATTGAAGCCGAAGAGCAAACCCTTGCCAGCGCCGCACTGATTATTGCCAGTACCCATCAGGAAGTGGAAGAGCAGTATCGCCTCTACGATCAATACGACCCAGAGCGGATGGCGGTGATTCCGCCGGGGGTGGACACTAGCCGTTTCTATCCTGCTCCTGTTCCCAAGGATTTGCCGTTTCTCAAGGAATTGCGCCGCTTTTTAGTCGAGCCAGAAAAACCCTTTATCTTTTGCCTCTCCCGACCAGTACCGCGCAAGAATGTGGCCGCCCTGCTCAATGTCTATGGCAGCGATCGCTTCTTACAGGAGCAAGCGAATCTTGTCTTAGTTCTTGGCAATCGCACCGATATTAGCAAGATGGAGGCCGGCCCTCGCCAAGTATTCACGGAACTCTTTTTACTGGTCGATCGCTACGACCTCTACGGCAAAGTGGCCTATCCCAAGACCCACACCAGCGATGAAGTCCCCGATCTCTACCGTTTAGCAGCACAGCAGCGAGGGGTGTTTATCAATCCGGCCCTCACCGAACCCTTTGGCCTCACGCTCATTGAAGCCGCTGCCTGTGGATTGCCAATTTTGGCCACAGCGGATGGCGGGCCGCAGGAGATTATTCGTCACTGTTGCAATGGTTTACTCTTTGATGCCCTTGATCTAGAAGCAATTCGCCGTGCACTGCATCAAGCGTTTCAAAGTGAGAGCCGGTGGCAAACGTGGGCAGAAAATGGCCTCAAGGGAGTACAAGCCCACTACTCTTGGCGCAGCCATGTGGAGATGTATCTTCAAGCCCTTGATCAACTGTCGGAAAAATCGGTGTTGCCAGCCTTAAGTTTGCAACGGCAACCCAGCCAGTATCAAGGCAATCAATTCCCGACCATATTGACGCGGAACCGTCTGCTGACCCTTGAACGCCTATTGATTAGTGATATTGACAATACACTGATTGGTGATCGCGAAGCCCTTGAGCGACTCTTGACTCTCCTACAACGCCGTCCTGAAATGGGTTTTGGTGTCGCCACGGGGCGTCACCTAGAGCTGGCCTTAGCAGTTCTCGACGAATGGGGTGTGCCAATTCCCGATGTGTTAATTACTGCCGTCGGCAGTGAAATTCACTACGGCCCCCATCTTGTCCCTGATACGAGTTGGCAGCAGCACATTAGCTATCGCTGGGAACCGCAACGGGTAAAAGATACCTTAGCAGCGGTGCCGGGGTTAACGCTACAGCCTGCGGAAAATCAGCGCTCCTACAAAATCAGTTACAACGTTGATACGGCGGTCTTGCCCAGTATGACGCCCGTCCTCCGCTTACTGCGGCAGCACAAGCTCCATTGTCGGCCTATTTTCTCCCACAATCAGTTTTTGGATATTTTGCCCCTGCGCGCCTCTAAGGGGGATGCCCTGCGCTATCTTGCCCTCAAGTGGGGCTATCCGCTGCAAAAACTTTTGGTGGCTGGTGATTCTGGCAATGATGAGCAAATGCTGACGGGAAATACCCTTGCTGTTGTTGTGGGCAATCACAGTCCTGAATTGGAAAAGTTGCGCGATCGCCCCCACATTTACTTTGCCAAAGGCCACTATGCCCAAGGAATTCTCGAAGCAATCGAGCACTATAGCTTCTAACGAAAAACCTGCAACAGCGTCAAGCGGGCAATGGGTAACCCATCAGCATCTGAGCCGGCGCCTCTAGCGTTGGTTGCCGACTGGAATTGAGTTGGGGGTTGTCTTGCCTTGCTGGATTGAAGTCAGTGCCACCGTTCATCCATGCTGGCGTAACTTCGCAAGAATAGGCAGCGTGTATTCTGGTGTTGGACTATTATCAAAGGTCAAAGCCACGTAGTTAGCAGGAATTTTCGTTGCCTCGGCTTCACCGCTAAACAACACCAAGTTATCCACACTTAAAGCTGATCTAAAACCTGAGTGACAACTTCAGGACTAACAGAAATGCTATCAATACCCAACTCAACAAGCCAAGGGAGCCAATGGGGATACCGACTGGGAGCTTCGCCGCAAAGACTACAGCTTAGGTGATGAGCTTTGGCTTCCTGAATGAGTTGGGCGATCGCCCGTCTTACAGCGGAGTGATCTTCGTTGAACTCTGGCAAGGCAGCGTCGCGGTCAATGCCCAACAGCAGTTGGGTGAGATCATTGGTGCCAATGGTAATACCCGTAATTCCCAGCGGTGCCAATTCCGAGAGGAGAAAGAGAATAGCGGGCACTTCTGCCATGACCCAGAGTTCAACCCCTGCACTGGAGACAAGCCCATGCTCTGCCAGTGCCGTTTGACAATAGCTGACTTCGCGGGCACTGCGCACAAAGGGCAAGATAATGCGCAGCGGACAGCTGGATTCTAAGCGATGGGCAATCGCCAGCGCCGAGAGTTCCAGGTGAAACAGCTCTGGGCAATGGGGATAGCGACTGACGCCCCGCAGTCCCCAATCCGTTTCGGGTTCAAAGCGATGCCCCCCCAACAGTTGTCGATAATCTGCTGGCCGCAAATCCAACGTGCGATAAAAGAGGGGACGAGGAGCGATCGCCCGCATAAATTTACACAGGTGCTGTACCCAGCGATCGCGCAACTGCTCCGCTTCCCCCTGCTCCAACCAATGACAGGGATGGCGATGATCTAAAAAAGCAAGGAGCATTAGCTCGGAACGCAACAGGCCAATGCCATCACAGGGGAGCGATCGCAACAACCGCAGGGCATTCACTTGACTGACATTCACCATGAGTTTTAAGGGCAGCCGTTTCACCGCTGCTGGTGACGAGGTTTGGAGAGAGGGAGTAGCCACCACTGGCAACGGCTCTGACGGCAGTTGATAGATAGCGCCTCGATGACCATCGAGAAACAGTGTCATACCAGAACTGATCTGCTGCGTGGCATTAGCGACACCGACAATAGCAGGCCGTCCCAATTCCCGCGCCAAAATTGCTCCATGACTGGTTAGCCCGCCTTGCTCACAAATCACGCCCACAGCAGCACTCACTAGGGGCAGCCAGTGGGGCGGAATGGTTTGAGTCACTAAAATCCGTCCGGCAACGGCGGCGGGGGCACAAGGCTCGGTCACCACCAGGGCAGGAGCGATCGCCTGTCCTGGGGCAGCAGCTATGCCCTCAGCAATTAGCGTGCGTTCCAGCGGCTTCAGAGGGAGAGTTGCCGGTTGCGGCTCCGGCAAGCACTGTCCCCACCACACTTGGGTCTGACTGCGATGCCAAACCCACAGATGCGAGGGTGTCCCCCGACAGGCCTGCTGCAACTGTTGCTCTTGCGCGGGCGTCAGAGCAATTCCCCGCGGCGGTAAGGGGATACCTTGATGGGGGAGAGCCACACCGCTGGCGATCGCCTTCAGTGTTGGATTGGTTCTTATCCACCAGCCAGAGGCCACAATCGAACTTAAGGGGTAAAGCAAAATTGCCACCTTGATTTGACAAAAATCCCATCCCCGCTGCCAGTAGAGATACAGATTCTTGGCTCGCACTAGGGCGGCAAAAGTCTTTTCAATGGCTTGATGACACAGGGGCAAACTGGGGCATCTTAAAACGGTTCCACTGCCAACGCTCCAAGGCAGATCCTGCGTTTCTTGCCAAAGATAACTGGTGAGCACAAGATGAGACTCCCCCCCCTGTTGTTGCCAAAAGTGATGACACGCAGCAAAAACCATTTCTAACTCCCCCACATCCAAGGGCGGCAATTGATGGGTCATCTCCAGCGCCAGTGCCTTGAGATCTGACGCATTGGGGGGCAGCTCTTGCCAGCGATCGCAGGTCGCTTGCCACAGAGGAATCACTCCAGAGCGTAACTGTTGCCAGACCTTGGGGGAAATCAGCCAAATAGGATGAGGCGGGGGCAAGCGTTTTTGCGTCTCTTGCAGCGCAACTAGTGTCGAGGAGAGCGCTGCCGCTGGGTACTGCTGTAGGGGTTCTAGAAGGAGTGATGTCACAAATGCTCTTCCTTAATTGGGAGTTACTGAGCAGACAATCACACCTAAGAAGAACTCACTTCCATTTGCTGACGGCGACGAATGTTGAGAACATCAGTGATTTTTCTAATTTGCGCTAAGATATGATCTAATTGCTTTGCATTCACAATATCAATACACAAATCAATAATCGCTGTGCGCCCTGGATCTGTGTGGACATTGGCTCGCCGCACGTTGATTTGATTATCGGTTAAACGGGTCAAAATATCCTTGAGAATACCGACTCGATCAATCACCTCAATTTGCACATCCACAGGGTAGGTTTGGGGACGGCGTTGATTGACTTTAGTATTCCAACTTACTGGAATCAGGCGATCGCTAGATACCGACTCTAGGTTGCTACAGCCTTGACGATGAATGGAAATACCGCGACTCCCCAGCGTCACTACCCCAATAATCGGTTCATCGGGCACAGGACAGCAGCAGCCGGCAATGTGATAAACTAGTCCCTCCACCCCAAGAATGGGCGAATCACTGGGTTTTGTGGTAGCGGGGACACGGTTAACGGGGGCAGATTCTGAAGGTAATTCGGCCGGAGTTGTCTCTGAACGCCCTAGGGTAATTGCCCGCAGCCGATTTACCACTAGATTCAACGTAATTTCACCATAGCCCAAGGCAGCCACCAAATCATCCACGCTTTGATAGTTGCTGCGCTCTGCCACCTGCTGCATTTGAGGTGATTTGAGGAGAGCCTCCAAACCCACTTTACCCAATTCCTTCTCTAGCAACTCCCGTCCCCGCTGCAGGTTTTCATCGCGGCGCGATCGCTTGTACCACTGCCGAATACGGTTCCGTGCTGTTGTGGTTTTAACAAAGTTCAACCAATCCAAACTGGGGTGGGCAGTTTTTTGGGTAATAATCTCAACAATGTCCCCATTGCGCAGCGGCGTATCCAAGGGCACCATCCGATTGTTCACCCGTGCCCCGGCACAGTGATTTCCCACATCCGTATGAATATGGTAAGCAAAGTCGAGGGGTGTTGCTCCCTGTTGCAGCGCTAGGACATCTCCTTGGGGTGTAAAGACGTAGACCTCCTTATCAAAGAGATCATCGCGAATGCTGTCGAGATACTCTTGAGCATCCTTGAGGTCATTTTGCCAATCCAGCAATTGCCGCAGCCAAGTGAATTTTTGATCGCGGGCACTCCACTGTTGCGGTAACGAATGACCCGTTTCTTTGTACTTCCAGTGGGCAGCAATCCCATACTCAGAGACATGGTGCATCGCCAATGTGCGAATTTGCACCTCTAGGGGGCGTCCTCCCAAGCCAATCACCACAGTATGCAGCGATTGATACTGATTGGGTTTAGGCAGACTAATGTAGTCCTTAAAGCGTCCTGGCACGGAGAGAAAACAGTCATGGACAACCGCCAAGGCACGATAGCACTCATCCTTGGTGGCCACAAGGATGCGAATGCCCGCCACATCATAGATTTCGTGGAATTCTTTTTGCTGCCGCATCATTTTTTGGTAGATGCTGTAGAGGTGTTTGGGACGGCCACTAATTTCTAGGTAGCCAAAGCCCATCCCTGATAATCGCTCGTGAAGAATTTGAATCGCCTGCTGGAGTTGCGCCTCACGATTAGCGCGTTTTTCAGCCACCAGTTCCTGAATCCGACGGTAGGCCTCTGGCTCCAAATACTTAAAGGCCAAATCCTCCAGTTCCCACTTAATTCGCCAAATCCCCAAGCGGTTAGCCAAAGGGGCAAAGACATCGCGGGTTTCCTGGGCAATGGCACGGCGGCGGTCTTCAGGTAGATACTCAAGTGTGCGCATATTGTGCAGGCGATCGGCCAGCTTGACTACAATGACGCGAATATCCTGAGCCATCGCCAAAAACATGCGCCGGAAACTTTCCGCTTGCCGCTCCGTCTTACTAGAAAAATTAAACTTCGAAAGCTTGGTGACCCCCTCCACCAATCGCCGCACCTCAGCCCCAAAGTTGGCTTCTAACTCCTCCGCCGTAGTAGCCGTATCCTCAATCACATCATGAAGAAACCCCGCCGCTAAAAGTGCTGGCCCACCCCCCAAATCCCGCAAAATACTGGCAACAGCCACAGGGTGAGCAATATAGGGTTCTCCAGACGCACGCCGTTGTCCTTGGTGTAAGTCGTAGGCAAATTGAAACGCCCGACAGACTAAATCATCCCCATTCTCAGGATCCGGATTTTGCAGGCACGTCGCTAACCAATCGGGCAATTCAATGTCAGTCGGTAAGCTAGGTGCAAAAGCGTTCATGGCAGCAAGCGATCGCGAGAGCAGCACAGTGGATTGGAGTACGTCTATTTTAGCGAATCGGTGGGCAGCCTTGCGCTCTTGCTGCTCAATGTACCGCTTTGACCGCTCCACCATTGGCGATAAAGCACCGACTTTCCATAGAACTTGTTGACCCGCAGCTTGCAACTAGAGACAGACTTCAGACAGTTTTGCTAAGGATGACACGAAAGCTAGTAACAAAGACTGCAGTAAGCAGAAACAGCCATTGCTCTATGGCAGTTGAGGCGGCTGTTTGGCAGTGTGCCCAATGACCTTGAAAAACATATTGTCGGCTTTTTGTTCATCAAATCAAAGCCTTGGCAGCAGCACTCCTAGACTTCACTGAACTTGGGGAAGTGTCTGACTGGCTGGATTGCTCCGCCTAAAAATACTGCCTCATGTGTTGACCTAGTTGATCTAGACGTGCCCTAGCACCAAGAGGGGTAACATCCACTGTTAAAATTTGTGATGGACATTCATAGGTGTAGCATTTTTGCCCTTAGGAGAGAACGAATTTGAGCGAAGCAGCCGTTGCCATTGTTACTGGTGCCTCACGGGGAATTGGTCGGGCGATCGCCCTTGAACTGGCAAAAGAGGGAGCCACGGTGGTTGTCAACTACGCCCGTTCGGCTGAGGCCGCCCTTGAACTGGTGCAGACCATTGAACAACAAGGGGGAAAAGCCATTCCCATTGCTGCTGACGTTTCTATCCCTGAGCAAGTGGATGCTCTAGTGGCAAAAACACTGGAAACCTACGGCCGTGTGGATATCTTAGTCAACAATGCCGGCATTACCCGCGACACATTGCTGCTGCGCATGAGCCTAGAAGATTGGCAGGCAGTGATTAACCTGAACCTCACTGGGGTTTTTCTGTGTACCCGTGCTGTGAGCAAACCCATGCTAAAGCAAAGGCGGGGACGGATTATTAACATTGCTTCCGTAGCAGGACAAATGGGCAATCCCGGCCAAGCTAACTATAGTGCTGCCAAAGCGGGTGTGATTGGCTTTACAAAAACCGTTGCCAAGGAGCTAGCCAGTCGGGGCATTACTGTCAATGCTGTTGCCCCCGGCTTTATTGCCACGGAGATGACAGCGGGTCTAAAAGCCGAAGAAATTCTTAAATTTATTCCCTTGGGGCGGTATGGCGAACCCACGGAGGTGGCGGGCATGGTGCGCTTTTTGGCCTTGGATCCTGCTGCCACCTACATTACGGGGCAAGTCTTCAATGTGGATGGTGGTATGGTAATGGCCTAAGTGGCTTGGAGTAGTGCAGCAGCCCATGACCAACGCAATTACCCTTCCTAGTCAATACAATCCCAAGCAAACCGAAGCCAAGTGGCAACAGCTTTGGGAACGCAGCGGTGTCTTTCACGCTGATCCCAACCGTCCTGGCAAGCCCTACTGCATTGTCATTCCCCCCCCCAATGTCACCGGTAGTCTGCACATGGGGCACGCCTTTGAGCATGCCCTAATTGATGTGCTGATTCGTTACCACCGCATGATTGGCCGCAATGTCCTCTGGCTGCCGGGGACAGACCATGCCAGTATTGCTGTCAGCACCATTTTGGATCAACAGTTGCAGGCGGAGGGCACCAACCGCTTTGCCCTTGGCCGAGAGGCCTATCTCCAGCGGGCTTGGGCGTGGAAAGAAGCATCGGGAAATACAATTGTCAGCCAAATTCGCCGTTTGGGTCTATCGGTGGATTGGTCGCGGGAACGCTTCACCATGGATGAGGGGCTGTCGCGGGCAGTGCTGACTGCCTTTAATCGCCTCTACGCAGCAGGGCTAATCTATCGCGGTAAGTATTTGGTAAACTGGTGTCCCGCCAGCCAATCGGCAGTCTCAGACTTGGAGGTGGAAAACCGAGAGGTGCAGGGGCATCTCTGGCATTTTCGCTATCCGCTGGCGGATGGCTCAGGATATTTGGAGGTGGCAACAACCCGCCCGGAAACAATGCTAGGGGATACAGCGGTGGCGGTTCACCCGGAGGACGATCGCTACCGACATTTAATTGGTCAAACAGTACGCCTTCCCCTAGTGAATCGAGAAATTCCCGTGATTGGCGATCCGTTGGTGGATCCAACGTTTGGCACTGGCTGTGTCAAGGTCACCCCGGCTCATGACCCCAACGACTTTCTCATGGGGCAGCGTCATCACCTGCCCATGATTAACCTGATGAATAAGGATGGCACCCTCAATGAGAATGCAGGGGACTTTGCGGGTTTGGATCGCTTTGTTGCTCGCAAACAGGTGGTCGCCCGCCTAGAAGCAGAGGGCTTTTTGGTACGGGTGGAGGACTATAAACACACCGTCCCCTATAGCGATCGCGGCAAAGTGCCCATTGAACCTCTGCTTTCCACCCAATGGTTTGTAAAAATTCGCCCCTTGGCCGATGCTGCACTTCAAGCCTTAGATAAAAAGCATTCCCCCCGTTTCATTCCTGAGCGCTGGGCAAAGGTCTATCGCGATTGGCTAGTGAATCTGCGGGATTGGTGTATTTCACGGCAACTTTGGTGGGGACATCAAATTCCCGCTTGGTACGTAGTCAGTGAAACCAATGGCGAAGTGCGCGACGAAACCCCCTTTGTGGTCGCCATGGATGAAACCGAGGCTCGCCAGAAAGCGATCGCTCAATTTGGCGCTGACATCAAACTGCAGCAGGATCAGGACGTACTGGACACCTGGTTTTCCTCCGGCCTGTGGCCCTTTTCCACATTGGGCTGGCCTGAGGACACCCCCGACTATCGCCGCTACTACCCCAACACCACGCTTGTTACTGGATTTGACATCATCTTTTTCTGGGTAGCGCGGATGACAATGCTAGGGCAGTACTTCACCGCTAAAATCCCCTTCCGCGATGTCTATATCCATGGCTTGGTGCGGGATGAAAACAACAAAAAGATGTCCAAGTCCGCCAACAATGGTATTGACCCGCTCATTCTCATTGATAAATACGGCACCGATGCGCTCCGCTACAGCTTGGTCAAGGAAGTGGTGGGTGCAGGTCAGGACATTCGCTTGGCCTACAATCGCAAGACCGATGAGTCAGCCACAGTCGAGGCAGCTCGCAACTTTGCTAACAAGCTTTGGAATGCTTCCCGCTTTGTCCTTCTGAATCTGGAGGGGCAAACCCCCGCCCAATTGGGAACACCGCGGCGGCGGGATTTAACGGCTAGCGATCGCTGGATTCTCAGTCGCTACCATACCGCCATTCAAACCACCCGCACCCGCATTGAAAGCTATGGCCTTGGGGAAGCCGCTAAAGGACTCTATGAATTCATCTGGGGCGATTTCTGCGACTGGTACATTGAACTAGTTAAGCCGCGTTTGCAGGGAGAAAACCCCAAGGCCAAGCGCACCGCTCAGCAGGTGCTGGCCACAGTGCTGGATGGCACTCTGAAGTTGCTCCATCCTTTTATGCCCCACATTACCGAGGAAATCTGGCACACATTGCATCAGGTGGAAGACAGCCAAGTTTTGGCGGTACAACCCTACCCGAAAGTAAACCGCCGCGCCATTGCTCCTGATCTGGAAGCCCAGTTTAGCCTCTTGATTGAAACTATCCGCACAATTCGCAATCTACGGGCAGAGGCGGGAATTAAACCGGGAGTCTATGTTAGTGCTCTGATTGAAGCCAGTGCCGAGGAAGTACCGATTTTTGAAGCTGGGGCTGCCGATATTCAACATTTGGCTCGTTTGGAATCGCTGACGATTGGCACCGGACTGCAAATTCCGCCGCAGGTCTTTAGTGGCGTAGTGGGCAAGAGTGAGGTGCTCATTCCCCTCGCGGGGGTCGTGGATGTGGAGGCCTTGGTGAGCAAACTCCAGAAGGAGGGCGATCGCCTAACAGGAGAAATTCAATCTTTAACGGCTCGCCTCAACAACCCCAACTTTGTCAACAAAGCCCAACCAGAGGTAGTAGCCACAGCCCAAACCCAACTGGCCGCTGCCCAGCAACAACTGGCCATTATTGAACGCCGACTCCAGTCCCTGAGTCTCCATCCTTAAACTCACCCCTGACGAGTAGCCTAAAACGATAATTCCCACCGCTGCCATGATGGCTGTAGAGGAGGGCGATTGCTCAAGGCAAGAAAACGGTATGGCTCAACAAAAAATAGGGGGGCGTTGCCCCCTGAACTGCAATTCAACTGCAATGAACTGAGAAGGTCTTAGCCTTAATAGCGATAGCCACTGTAACCACTGTTGGCCTGATTGGGCTTATAGACAATGAAGCTCATCACTTGGCACTGTTTGATGTTGTCAAAGGCCACCACGCGGATGAAACAGTTGGGATACTCAGAACGGCACTGCTGTACCTCATTGAGCACCTCTTGGGCATTGGTGCAGTTAAAGAGGGGCAGCTTCCACATGGTCCAGTAGCGAATTTCTGCATCAGAGCTTTCGTTGAACTCCACGCAGGGGTGATAGCCCTGATCAATTGCATACTGAATTTGACGGGTAATTTGGGCATCGCTTAGGGGAGGGAGGTAAGAAAAGGTTTCGTAACGACGCTCTTTCGGCAGTGTTTTCATAGGTTCCTCAATTGGTTAACAATCAACAAATTATTCCGAAGTTTCTGGGGTGCTGCTCTCAACATTGGTCTCAGACACTTGGGTCATTCGCTCCAGTTGTTGACAGCGCTGCTGTAAATTGGCCTGCTGGATGCCTGCACGCAGCATTTCCGGTAGGTAGTCTGCCACCATCTCCGCGAGATGTTCGCGCACCGTAAGAATGCGAAAACCGAGATCGGGCTGTTCGCGAAAGAGAGCTTCCAAGTAGCGCTCGCCATCTTGGATACTTTCTTGACTCGTGAACTGGTGCAGCCAGAGAGATCGCGGTGGATCAGTCTCAGCCAACTGCCCAATCACGGTTCGCACGGCCTGATAGGTCAAGTAACTAATCAGGGTTTTGGTAGTTTGCTTTGCAATGTGCTTGACATCCATAGACCTGCGGGGAAATCGTTGCCACAGCTCCGATTGAACCCCCTCTGCCCCACCTAGATTGTGTCTTGCGCCTCAAACTCGAATTTGATTTCCTTCCAGAGTTCGCAGGCGGCAGCCAGTTCAGGACTCCAGCGGGCAGCTTCACGGATGATGTCGCCACCTTCGCGCATGAGGTCGCGGCCTTCATTACGAGCTTGGATACAGGCTTCAAGTGCCACACGGTTGGCCGTTGCCCCCGGTGCATTGCCCCAGGGGTGACCCAGAGTGCCACCGCCAAATTGCAGTACGGCATCATCGCCAAAAATGTCCACTAGGGCTGGCACGTGCCAGACGTGAATACCGCCGGAGGCAACCGCCATCACACCTGGCATTGAGGCCCAATCTTGGGTGAAGTAAATGCCACGGGAGCGATCTTGCTCAATATAATTTTCCCGCAGCAGATCCACAAAGCCCAGGGTGACGGCCTTATCCCCTTCGAGTTTACCGACCACCGTACCCGTGTGGATGTGATCACCGCCGGACATCCGCAGGCACTTGGCCAGGACGCGGAAGTGAATCCCATGGTTTTTCTGGCGGTCAATCACTGCGTGCATGGCGCGGTGAATGTGCAGGAGCATCCCGTTATCGCGACACCACTTAGACAAAGTGGTATTGGCTGTAAAACCGGCGGTGAGGAAGTCGTGCATGATGATGGGCATTCCCAGTTCTTTTGCAAACTCTGCCCGTTTTAGCATTTCTTCGCAGGTGGCAGCGGTCACGTTCAAGTAGTGACCTTTGATTTCGCCGGTTTCTGCTTGGGCTTTGTGAATAGCATCAGCAACAAATAGGAAGCGATCGCGCCAGCGCATGAAGGGTTGACTGTTGACGTTTTCATCATCTTTGGTGAAGTCCAACCCACCGCGCAGTGCTTCATAAACTGCACGACCGTAGTTTTTTGCCGACAGCCCCAGCTTGGGCTTAATTGTGCAGCCCAAAAGCGGGCGACCATACTTATTGAGTTTATCGCGCTCTACCTGAATGCCGTGGGGCGGGCCTTGGAAGGTTTTCAGGTAGGCCACTGGCAGGCGCAAATCTTCTAAGCGCAGAGCTTTGAGAGCCTTAAAGCCAAAGACGTTGCCAACAATCGAGGTGAGTAGGTTCGTTACCGAACCTTCTTCAAATAAATCAAGGGGATAGGCAATGTAGGCAATAAACTGATTGTCTTCGCCCGGCAGAGGTTCAATGTCGTAGCAGCGCCCCTTGTACCGATCTAGATCGGTGAGCAAATCAGTCCACACTGTGGTCCAGGTGCCGGTGGAGGATTCTGCAGCGACGGCGGCGGCGGCTTCCTCAAAGGGCACCCCTGGCTGTGGGGTCACACGGAAAGCCGCTAGAATATCCGTATCTTTGGGAGTGTAATCAGGGGTGTAGTAGGTCAGGCGGTAGTCCTTTACCCCTGCCTCATACCCAGCTTTCTGGGATTTCGATTGCGTATAGGCCATAGATGTTGTTCCTCTTTAACGGTTAGCGTGCCAGATAGAGCAGTCTCTACGGGCAACTTTTGCAATGGGTAATATGAACGCTACGATTCCCCCAAATGGGGCAAAATTTAGCAGTAGGGTACTTGGCGAGATGATAAAACCATCCACAAGCCTGTAGTGTTGTCGTAGGTCTTATGCTTAAGCATCAGCTTAGTTGATACCCAATGCAATAACTTTTGCTTTGGAGATTCTTAATTATTCTATAGGTTTGAGTTATCAATCTTTAGAGTTGTTTATGGGTTTCTAATCAGAAGGATATAATCCTAGGCCAATCTCTATTCAAAAATCACTAATCATTGCCTTGAATCAATTTAACAGCACCCAAGGGGGCGATCGCTCTATTGTTCTTCGAAGAAAGAGGGTGAAATCTCTATGAGTTCAATAATTCAGTGGTATCCCGGCCACATTGCCAAAGCAGAACGCGCCCTCAAAGAACAGCTCAAACAAGTGGACGTCATCTTTGAAGTGCGGGATGCACGGATACCCCTTGCCAGTTGCCATCCCCAAATTCGGCAGTGGGCCAGCGGCAAGCACCGCCTTTTGGTGCTTAATGGCATGGACAGAATTAGCGATCGCGATCGCCAGCAATGGCTAGCATGGTTTGAGGCACAGGGGGAAACGGTCTTTTTCACAAATGCGCAGCGGGGTGAAGGGATTCGCCGACTCCAACAGGCGGCAGTGCAGTCTGGGGCAGCAATGAACCAGCGTCGTCAACAGCGGGGCATGCAGGTAAGAGCGGTGCGTGCCGTTGTCTTGGGGTTTCCCAATGTTGGCAAATCAGCACTCATTAATCGCCTCCTACAGCAGCGGGTTGTCGAAAGTGCCGCCCGTCCCGGCGTGACACGGCAGTTGCGCTGGGTGCGCTTGTCGCCCACATTAGAACTTTTGGATGCCCCCGGTGTCTTGCCGATGAATTTCAAGGATCAAGACGCGGCGGTAAAACTGGCCATTTGTGATGACATTGGCCAAGCGGCCTACGATCCTTGCCGGGTGGCACCGATTCTAGTGGAGTTGTTGCACAAGTTAGGACACGCCGATCGCCTTAGCGATCGCTATGGTTTAGCTGTTACTGACACAGGGGAAACCTATCTGCACGATCTCGCCCACCACCGCTACCATGGGGACTTAGAGCGGGCGGCACGACACCTATTGCAGGACTACCGCCGCGGTTACTTGGGGGCGATCGCCCTTGAGCAACCTCCTCAGTAATATCCATAACTTAATGCAAATGAAGACAACACTGAATAATGACTGTGGGTAACCGACAGGTGGGCTGGCGGTGCAATGATGGTTGAAGAACATCCAGAGGTGATTCTCTGGGGAACCGATCAGCCCGACTCAGTGGATTGGTAATTTCGAGCCGCCGATACCTATTGGCTAGCGCAATTGATGGCGGGGGCAATTCGACAAAGATATCCTCATCTCAAAGTTGCAGTCTGGAAATGTTCAGTGGATGTGAACAATAGGCAACAACTGTGGAACTTTACAAAGAAACAGGTAGAGCAGTACATCGAGAATTTGCCAAAGTCCGACCACGGCAATTGGCAGTTGCACATTCAAACCAAAGGGTCTGTGCCGCAAATAGCGGATGCCTTGTCTCATACGTCGGTATCCCGTTAGCCAAATTATCCCCACGGAGCCAAGGCCATTTTTTGATTAACCAATCAGTTGGCCCGCTGTGCTGAAGGCTTTGAGGTGGTGTCCTTCAGTGAAGTATTTTGGCCCCTCGAGCGCGAGCGGATTGCCACCGCTTGGAAACGGGGTGACTTTACTGCCGCCAAGGTACTGCTTGAGGCCCATCGCGATCGCCATGAGGCGCTTTATCAATTGGCTGATGGCTCGCATTAGCCACAAACTGGAGCATTCCCCATTTTCTCAAGGCGATTCAGGGAGAAGACTGGCTGGATCAAAAGGCTACCAGAGCAGTGACTAGCAAAGCTCAACGGCGGGAGTGGTGTCAGGCAACGGTCATTCGCTGTCCCAACAGTGAGACGGCAGAGAGCAACTTTTTGAAAATATGGGAATATGAGCTATTGATTGAGCTGAGCTTGCAGCAGGGGAACTATACGGTGGCCTTGATGCAATTTGCCAAGATGCTGGAGCAACTCCTACTTTGGTAATGTAAACAGAAAAATTGGCATATTCAGGGAAGTGAAAGTGAAGAAAAGTATCGCGACCCAATATTGGGAGGACTGTGGCGAGCATGGCAAAAAGCAGAGCAGCGTCCAGAGGATGATTCCCTAGTTAAAAAAATGGCGCAGGTAATGGAGTTGTTCACCGCGATCGAGCAATCAGCCTTGAAAAGTTGAGTGAATTGGCAGATGCGCCCGCAGAAAAAATTCATCAAGGGTTGTTAAATCTACTGCGCCCAGTTTTCAATCAAGACCAACAGGATCAAGTGCCTGAGAAAGGGGTGGCGCGATCGCTCTACGAGTGGAGATTAGAGCGGTTGCAATCTTCAGCCTAGGCAGCAATCTCTACACCAAAGACCTCTCGGAAGACCTTGCTCACCTTATACCCAGAATCAATAGACTCTAGAGGATCTTTGCGCAGCCGGTGGCGCAGACAGAGGACAATGACCCGCGCAATATCTTCAACGGTGACCTCCGTGCGTCCCTCAAAAGCAGCTAGGGCCTTGGCAGCGCGATTGGTCACAATATCCCCCCGCAGGCCATCCACATCTAGCTCGGCGCACACTTGGGAAATTTTTACCCGCAGTTCGTGGTCAATGGTGACGCTGGGCAATAGAGCTTGGGCGGCAACTAACTTGGCCTGTAGCGCTTCCTGTTGGGCTTGATACTTTGCCAGAAAGGCTGCGGGGTTTTGATCAAATTGCGATCGCTGTTCCACAATTTCCACCCGCAGCGTAGGATCCTTTACTGTTCGAATCTCAGCATGCATGCCAAAGCGATCCAGTAGTTGCGGTCGCAGTTCGCCTTCCTCTGGGTTACCAGAACCAACTAAGACAAATCGTGCAGGGTGCCGAATGGAAATACCCTCGCGCTCAACAGTATTCCAGCCGGAGGCAGCCGCATCAAGCAAGACATCCACCAAGTGATCGTCGAGGAGGTTGACTTCATCCACATAGAGAATGCCGCGATTTGCTTTCGCCAAAAGTCCCGGCTCAAAGGCCTTCACCCCCTCAGCAAGCGCTTTTTCAATGTCAATTGTGCCGCACACCCGGTCTTCAGTTGCCCCTAACGGCAGATCCACCATGGGCACTTTTTTCTTAACGGTGTGAATTGGTTCACCCGCTGCCACAGCCACCTTCACGGCATCGCTCATCAGATCGGGATCGCTGGGGTGACTATTAAATGGATCATCGGCCACCACCTCGATTTCGGGTAGCAGATCCGCTAGGGCACGGATTGTAGTTGATTTGCCCGTACCGCGATCGCCCATGATCATGACGCCCCCAATTTTGGGGTCGATCACATTGAGCAACAGTGACAGTTTCATTTCATCCTGACCGACAATCGCCGCAAAGGGGAAAACAGGCCGACGAGGTAGAGCAGTCGCAGTCACAGGCATCCCATCGCAAAAACAGCATTGATTATTGTGCCATATCGCGTTTGCCCTGCCACGGCAAAATTTTCCCGCAAAATTCTAGCTCTAGGTGGAGAAACCGTGTTAGCCTAAGTAGAGATAACTTAAGAGCTAAGTGCGTACATTGCTTTTGCTCTGCTCCATCTATTGCGGTTCTCAACTAACAATAATCGCTGTGGACCAGACTAGTCATTTTACACCACCAATAGAGACGGCGGCTTTACGTGCCACTGTGGGACGTAGGCCTCAGTTGCGAGCGGTTTCTCACGCCCGACTGTCCATTTTTCAATCCTGTTGTTTTTAAGCTGCGTAAGGGAGGTTTTTTATGTCTGTACGTTTATATGTGGGCAATCTGCCGCGTGAACTGAGCCGCGAGGAACTAGAAGCCCTCTTTCATCAAGAGGTAGGCCAAATAGGTACCACTAAACTGATTACCGATCGCAAAACTGGCAAGTGCCGGGGGTTTGGCTTTGTCACCGTCGAGTCCGAGGAAGTAGCGGATCAGGTGATTGAGAAACTCAACGGCTACACCTTTAAGGACAATCCCCTCAAGATTGAGAAGGCCAACGACAAGCCCAAATCTGAAGCCAAAGAAAAAGAAAAAGAAGAAGTAGCGGCAGAAAAGCCCACTCCCAGTAACCGCAGCAACAATCGCAAAAATAACAAAAATAATGGGCGGCGTACCCAAGCGAATTCTGTGTCCACGGAATACGGCTCCATGGATACGGAAGCTGTTGAACCGGATCCCCGCTGGGCAGATGCCTTAGCACAACTCAAGGAACGGCTGCTCGCTCAAAGCAGTAACGCTTAAGTATTTTAGGCAGTTTCCATGACGGCGGATCCTTGGCCATTTGTTACTCCGGGTATCCCCGATAGTCTTTTTGAGCGATTGCCAGGTATTCCCCTCACCCAACGGGAAACGCGGTTATTGATGCTTTCGTATTTGCGGCTTGAGCCGGACTGCTGCCTTTGGGATGTGGGAGCAGGCACGGGTACAATTGCCGTTGAAGCAGCACGCTTGGCGAAACAGGGAAAGGTAATTGCGATTGAACGCGATGAGGAAGTTGTTGATCTCATTCAGCGCAATTGTGATCGCTTTGGCGTCAAAAATGTCCAGATTGTTGCCGGTTCAGCGCCAGATTGCTTTCCTCGGTTACGCGGTACACCGCAGCGCATTTGCCTTGAAGGGGGGCGCCCGATTAAAGAAGTTTTACTCCGAGCTTGGGAGTATCTTGCCCCCGGTGGCCGTTTGGTGGCGATCGCCAGCAGTTTGGAAAATCTCTATGCCCTCTCTGAAGGTTTCGCAACAGTCCAAGCCCGCAGTCTAGAGGTGGTGCAATCGGTGATTAATCGTCTGGAAACGCGGGGGGGACACCAAATTTTTGCAGCGGTGGAACCGATCTTTATTCTCAGTGGCGAAAAAATTTCCTGATGGGCATCGGACAATTGTGGGTAGTGGGTACCCCCATTGGTAACCTGGAGGACATAACTGCTCGTGCCCTGCGCATTCTCAAGGAGGTAGATCTCATTGCTGCGGAGGATACGCGCCACACCGGCCGCCTATTACAGCACTTTGGTATTATCACGCAACAAATTAGCCTCCATGAGCACAATATCCGACAGCGTGTCCCCCAACTGCTTCAGCGCCTAGAAGCAGGTCAGCAGATTGCCCTCGTCAGTGATGCGGGCCTGCCGGGGGTGTCCGATCCCGGCTATGAATTAATTACTGCCTGCATTGCCGCAGCCATTCCTGTGACGCCGATTCCCGGTGCAAACGCTGCCCTAACGGCCTTGATGGCCTCAGGATTACCCATGAATCGCTTTTGCTTTGAGGGCTTTTTGCCTGCCAAGGGGCGCGATCGCCAGCAGCGACTAGCCGCATTACAACAGGAAACTCGCACGATTCTTCTCTACGAAGCCCCCCATCGTTTGGTACAAACGGTAACAGAGCTATGTCAAGTATTAGGGAGCGATCGCCTGCTCGTACTTGCCCGTGAACTCACGAAGCGCCACGAAGAATTTTGGCGCGGCACGTTGGCTACTGCTTGTGCCCATCTCGCTGATCATCCTCCCCGCGGCGAGTACACCCTGGTGATAGGGGGAGCTACTTCCTCCTCTTCAGCCGTGGACTGGGAAGCTCTCAAAGAAGAACTAAGTGCCCTACTGGCGCAAGGCTTTTCTCTTACTCAAGCTAGCAGCCAGATAGCAACTCTTACTGGCTTGCCACGCCGGCGTATCTACCAACTGGGATTGGAGTTACGGCACAAAGAAAGTTAAAAGCAAGGAAACAAGCTAATTTTGATTGGTCTCAACAGCATCCAAGACAATCCCACCTCCCTCAAACAAGAGTTTGTAATTTCTTCGGCAGTTCACTCCTAATCACACAGTTCAGACTTTGGAAAGGCAAAATCAGCATCTTATAGCCAAACAGTGCCAGCCAAAACAGGCAAGCTCGGAAGCTTTTAGCCGTTTCCCCCGTAACAAGAAGTAAAGGCCACCAACAAGAGAGACAAGGTAGGAAATTGGCCAACTCCAGTCTCCATACTGTCGTGTCATTTGAGGCAATCTCATGAGCTCTTGCTCAAGATAGGCAAACCAATCGCCGTTGGGTGCCAACTCCTCAATTTTAAAACCATATCGTGGCAAGTGATATTCATACCAATACCGACTAAATCCAGTCGCGTAGTGGTAGGGCGCAAAATGAACTAGAGATGCGAAGGGAGCGGTGAGAATTAATTTGCCCCCTGTCTTCAGCAATCGGGAAAACTCTTCTAGAGCTTTGAGGGGATCGGGAATGTGCTCGAATACTTCACTACACAGGATTACATCAAAAGAGGCATCAGGCTCTGGAATCTCTGTAATGTCACAAACAAGATCAACTTTGCTAGTGTCCCAATTTCCTGTGTGCAGACCTTCCTTATTTCCTTGACCATCGTACTGACAAAAGTCCTGAGAAACGTAGATGAGATGATCACACAGGTGTTTATTCCTCAGTTCGCCGGCTCCGGCATCCAAGATTCTCAATCCGGGCGGAATAGAGTGTAACTTTTGTTCCAGCCACTTGCTGCGGCCAGTTTCATTTTTGCTCCCAAATAGGGAAGACAGTAATTGAGAAAACATTATTTTTGACTCCCTAACTAATGATCTAGATTGTTTACGCTTGCTTAATAAATGTAAAGATTCCAGGAGAGTAAGGCAACTTGGATAGCTGCTTCATGTCATGATTTGGCGTTGTGGATTCTACTAATGTATCGTTTCGATCTACATAGGCAAATTTATCTAGAATCAAGCCCAGATTGGTAGTCACTTCTAAAAGATACAGAGGGTCAATAATTCTATGGCCATTAAACTCAACTTTTTCTCTACCAATTGGTACAGAAAGGTAAAATAGTCCTTTTAGCTGAAGTAGTTCCGCCATTTTTTGCAGGCCAACTATATGTCCTTCTGGATTTATGGGATCACCGTAGCGCTCAAGCCCAAAGTGCTCTAAAGCATGCAGACACGAGAGAGAATCGCAATAGTTGCTCAAAGAAAAAGTCGGATTCATCAGATCTACCTGACGAAAGACAACATTTGGGATAGAGGATTTAAGAGGTCTAATATCAAAAACTTCAACTTCTCTAAAGCTGGCAACATGAGCAATAAAACCGTCTATTCGAGAGCCAATATCAACATGTCGCACTGGATGATTTTTAAAAATCCTTTGAGCAACGTACAAGTCTTGCCAAAAGTACTCTCCCTTTGCTATTCCTGCTTCCTCATACCAATCATGCAGACAGGGGAACAGTCCTAGGGAGCCTCGATAGTTTTTTTTGAATTGGATTAAATCCTTGAGGTAGCGAGGTATGCTGATTAAACCATGAACCAGCTGCAATAGGTTGATATGAATTCCCAGTTGCAGTAACAACCAATTAGGACTTAGCACTGCCAATCTCACTTCTATTTGCTAGAACAATAGGTTAGCATATTGCCTAATGACTGGCTGGCTGTTTTAGCAATAGCCCTGAGGAACTCTTCTCCTCAAAACAGGGGGGAGCCAATCTAGAAACTGAGGGTAAATCGGCAATCGGGGAACGAGTTCCCATCCCCAAGCCTGGAGCTGAGTTCTCAGTTGGTCAATGTCCATATGGGGATAGTCGGGATTGACATGATCTAGCGGGACAATGCCCCCCAAATCCCGCGCCCCTGCTTCTAGACATGCCCGCAAGAGCTTGTGCTGGGTAACCAGATTTGCCGGAATTTGAATCGTGATGTCTTGAGGCAGGAGCGATCGCGCCCAGCTCACCAGCTGTGGTAACTGGCTTAAATCAAATCCCAGTAGGGCTTCTTCCTGCCGCTGGCCGCGACTGTGGGGTTGCAGAATGACCTCCTGAATGTGTCCCCAACGCCGATGGCACTCAGCAATGGCGGTGAGGGTCTCTGCCCAGTCCTCGGGGTCTTCGCCAATCCCCAAGAGCAACCCCGTGGTGAAGGGAATGCCCAGTTCCCCTGCTTGTTCCAGTTGCCTCAAGCGCAGTTGGGGATCTTTGCTGGGGGCGTGGCGATGAACGGTGTGCAACAGTTTTGGGGTTAATTGTTCTAGCATGAGTCCCATCGAGGCATTCACCTGCTTGAGATAGGCCATTTCCGCTCGAGTGAGGGGACCGGCATTGGTGTGGGGCAAAAATCCACAGTCCAACGCCAGGGTGGCTAGCTCGTAAAGACGCTCCAACCATTGGGAGCGCTGAGGACTATCGGGAGCAACTTCGCCACTGAGAATGAGGATTTCGCGCACGTGCTCGGAGTCAAGAGCAGCAAGTTGTTTGGCGGCTGCCTCTACGCTTAACCAGCCGCTGCTGCCAATATCGCGGCGAAAGTTACAGTAAGTGCAGCGGTTAAAGCACTCGTAAGTGGGCACAAGGGTAAAGGCTGGACTGTAGGTTACTGTGCGATCGCCCATAGGAGCTAAACTCTAGTACTGACAATCGTATGCAATAGTGTGTAATAGTCTCATGGAAAACCTGAAACGGCTGGCAACCGCAACTGCTCTACCCGTGGCGAGTCCGTCCGGCAATGCTGGTACCACCTCTGGAAAGGTTCTAAAGGTGGTCGGGAAAGTTACGTTTACTAGAAGCAGGCTACAGTCTGCTTCTGGTAACTGTCAGATACGAATGCGTTCGGGGCAGGAAGAGAACAGTGTACACTTTTGTGCACTTTCTTGATAGCAGACGAACAAAGAGTGTCCTCCTCTGAGCGCCACTGCGTTCAAGGCGATGACTTCCTAAGCGACGGTCATCATTGTTGGAGTTACTATCAATCCGAATATCTGGATTGTCGCCAATCTCCAGCACATAGCTAGGTGGAACCTCCCTCTCTGCTGGGGGTGACATGTTCCAAGGACGCTCAAACATCACGGTGGCCTCTTGATCCCCAACTAGATTTTGCAAGGGCTGCTGGCCGACTAGGCGCAATCTGCCATCGGTGATCTGTTCATACAAGACGATTTGTTGATGGGTATGCGGTGGAGCGGTGGATGTGCCCCGGTTGCGTACCCCTCCTGTAATCCGGATTAAGAGTACATTTTGTTGACATCCGCCAAGGTCTCCTGCGCAAGTGGATAACAAGTGGATAAATTATTTACGACCATGGCGCCAATAGGGGTAAAGCTGTGAAAATTGATAGGGGAGGGTGCTTTCTAAGTCCCTATCTAGTTCTCAAGTCTTGCGGGAGCCTGTGCATTAATCTCGATCGCGCTCGGTTGTTACAGCTATGACCTAAGGGAGCAGAAAAGCTTGGTTTCAGTCGGCATAACGGGCGATCGCGAACACATAGAGAGCATGGACTGCCAACAACGTTAACCACACCAGTGTTACCGTCGGCATAAAGGGCACTGCCATAGGTTGCAATCGATGCCAAAACCAGCCACCGGAATTAAAAGCAGCAAAAAGGGCAACATGGACAGCAAAATTCATGCGATCGTCCAAGCGGCGATAGCTCGGATCACGGCGATCGGGCTTACGGGGCCAACGGGGAGGCATATCCAGCGTACCTAAATCACTTCCAGTTCGTCGGGGTGCAAATGGGCAATGAACTTAGGACTAAAGCGCACCTGAATTGGGTAGTTGGGACTAATCGGACGACCTTGCCAGTCGTTGAGGATGGCGCAAATTTCTCCTTCCATCCCTTGAAGGTCAAAGGGTTCGTTCCGATGCTCAGGATGGTGATAGACCACAGTGGGGGTCTTGACGCGCACCCGCAGACCGACACTTAAAGCTTTTTGCTCGATAACGCTCATTCGTTTTTTGTTCTCCTCGACTGGCAGGGGTTTTATGTTTATCGTCGCATACAGATTGGCAAGGGCGATCGCCCTAGGACAACTGAAAATCAATTGTTACCATTACTGCCCCCTCTCTCTCAGTTGGCAGAGGAGATCATCGAATGAGTAAAGGAGTTGCCATTGGTACTCATTGTTATTGGTGGCATCAGGAGCAAGGAGCGCACTTGATGGCGTTTTTCGGGACTGAGGTATTCCTGCTGGACGCAGCGCCAAGTTTGCCACTGGCGTGTCTGCTCAAGGGCAATCATTTCTGCGAGGCAAGGAGAGGCTTGGCGGAGGTTGAGTCCGAGTTGGGTACGGAAAAAGTCATGGAGGACAACGCCATCGTGAAGTGTACCTAAAAGTTCCTGCAACTGAGCAAAGGCATCCACCTGCTTGCTGAAGGCGTCTCCATAGACACTGCTAAAGAGTTCCATTTGATAGCGGACTCGCTTGGTTTGCTTGCGGAGATCGTGGAGTTCTTCACCCGCTGTTTGCAGCCACTGGGGCGGGTTACTCACCGCAAGGAAGATGGGGCGATCGCCCTGCCATTCAATGGCCACTTGCCACCCTGGATGCAGCAGCAGTTGACACACCAAAGGCAACAAAATATCCGGGGCAATCAGTTCCGTTGGCAAGTTGGCAATCTCACGATATTGCGGGGCAGCTAGCCATTCTTCTAGTCCCTGTTGCAATTTGCGATAGCGATCGCTCCGCAGCAGTTGGAGGGCTTTTTGCAGAAGTTCTGTGCGTTGTTTTTCAAGTTTCTTAATTAGTTTTGCCAGTTGTTGTTGCTCAGGGCGAGGCAAATGAGGGTAATACTGTTCCTTGAGCGCCAGCATCATTACATCTAAATCCCGTACGGGACTGAGGCTGCCCGCGATCGCCCGCACCCGCTGAATTGAAACCCCCTTGGGCAAACGCACTGTGTTGCAAAACACCTCCAGAGCTGTTCGCAGGCGGCGCAGACCCACCCGCATCTGGTGAATTGCTTCAACATCGCGGTCTCGAATTACCCCCGGCTCATGTTTGCTGATTTTGCGGTAGTACTTTTCAAAAGCGGCGTACGCGATATGCCCTAGGGTTTCCATAAGCCCCCCTTGCTCAACGCCCAAAGAAATACCACTATTAAATTAACGTTGATTAACGAAACTTGCTTTTATCTTAATCTTAACTTAACCATGTTATACGGCTGTGGCTGACTCACTCCTTGGCAATAAAAACCCCGCTCAACGAGAACGGGGGTCAGTGAAGTTATACAGTTGATACAGTAGTGGCAAATTAGATGAGGAATCTTAGGCAGCCGCTAGATTTTTGGCAACAAAGTCCCAATTCACCAGTTGGTTGAGGAAGTTATCAATGAAGTCGGGACGACGGTTTTGGTAGTCGAGGTAATAGGCGTGCTCCCACACGTCAAGGGTCAGCAGAGGCACTTGACCATGAACCAGCGGATTCTCCGCATTGGGGGTTTTGGTTACCTTCAGCGTACCAGCTTCGAGCACCAACCAAGCCCAGCCGCTGCCAAATTGAGTAGCAGCCGCATTTTTGAACTGGGACTTGAACTCGTCATAGCTACCAAAAGCACTGTTAATGCGAGCCGCTACATCTCCTGTGGGGGCACCACCACCGCCGGGCTTAAGGCTATTCCAGAAGAAGGTGTGATTCCACGCTTGAGCGGCATTGTTGAAAATGCCCACTTTGGCTGCATCGCCATAGGTTATGCGAATAACATCTTCAAGAGATTTGTCAGCCAGTTCAGTATCTTGGGTGAGTTTGTTGAGGTTGTCCACGTAGGCTTTATGGTGCTTGCCATAGTGAAATTCAAAAGTTTTCGCAGACATGCCATAGGGTTCAAGGGCACCTGGATCAAAGGGCAGGGGTTCTTGTACAAATGCCATAGTGTTCAATACCTCTCTAAAGGTGATGCAGGTCTAGGCTAGTAGGGGTTAATCATGTCCGAAAGGCACCTAGCAGCAGTGCCCATCGCCTAATTAACAATTCGCAATAATTATATCATTCTCATTTCCACTTCGGAAAAGGGCTGCACAACAGCATGATATGTTCAGAGGGGTTTTGAGTGTTGCGCTCTATGGTTGGTTCTGTCCTTCGCCTAGACCAAGTTTTGATTCCTGAGGATGCCCCCATTCGCTTTGGTACTGATGGCTGGCGCGGCATCATTGGTGCCGAATTTACCTTTAACCGTCTGCTGCGGGCAGCTAAAACAGCGGCGGTAGTCCTCTATCAAACCTATGGCAAGGGCATACCGCCTCGAATCATTGTTGGCTATGATCGCCGGTTTTTAGCGGAACAGTTTGCGGCAGCTGTTGCCCAGCTACTTGTCAGCCAAGGCTATGAGGTATGGCTTTCTAGTTGCGCAGCACCCACCCCCGCCTTTAGCTGGGCAGTCAAAGCGGCGGGAGCAATTGGTGGCTTGGTGATTACGGCAAGTCACAATCCTGCTATCTATGCAGGACTGAAGGTGAAGGGCGCCTTTGGCGGTTCAGTCCCCACAACCGTTACCCAAACTATCGAAGCACAGTTGGCTCAGGGAGACCCACCATTGGTATGTGAAGCAAAAACGGACTATCAAGTCTTTGATCCTTGGCCAAGCTATTGTGCAGCTTTGCGGAGTCATGTTGATCCAGCGCCGATTCGCGAGGCGATCGCCACGGGTAAACTCTTAGTCTGTGCCGATGTTATGCATGGGGTCGCCGCCGGTGGACTAGAGCGACTGTTGGATTTACCCCTACGGGAGTTTCGGCGCGATCGCGATCCCCTCTTTGGGGGCGGTGCCCCTGAACCGATTGGCCGGTATTTAACCGCAACCCAAGAGCAACTGCGGCAACAACAGAGCATGATTCCCACCGTCTGCCTAGTTTTTGACGGCGATGCCGATCGCTTGGCGGTGATTGATGGCGAGGGGGTGCTGTACACCGCCCAAGAAATTCTTCCCATCTTGATTGACCACTTAGTACAGCACAGTCCCCATCGGGGGGCAGTGATTAAATCCATCAGCAGCTCTGAGCTGGTGGCGCGGGTGGCAGCTCACCATGGGTTACCTGTAATTGAAACGCCGATTGGCTTCAAATACATTGGCGATCGCATGCTTGCTGGAGAAACCATCCTCTTAGGGGGTGAAGAATCCGGTGGGATTGGCTATGGCCACCATATTCCTGAGCGCGATGCGTTCCTTTCAGCTTTGTATCTTCTACAAGCACTGGTGACCTCGGGGTGGAGCGTAGGGGAATACTATCAGCACTTGCAGAAAATGACGAACTTTTACAGTGCCTACGATCGCCTTGATCTCCCCCTTGCCTCCTCCGCGCAGCGGCAAAAACTTGAGACGACACTAGCCGAGCATCCCTTCACCGAGATTTTAGATATGCCCGTTAGCCATTGGCACACCGTTGACGGCTACAAATTCCATCTTGTCAATGGCAGTTGGTTACTGATTCGCTTTAGTGGCACTGAACCCCTGCTCCGCCTCTACTGCCAAGGGAGAACCCCAGAAGAAGTGCAGCGCATTTTAGAATGGGCAAGTCAATGGGCAGTTTCAGTGGTTAGTTAGTGCCTCTACCCCAGCGGGTTGCCCAGCAACAACTGTGTAAATCCCAATCGTCATCTCCAAAATAATGGAAAAATCCTAATGTCAGCAGACCCCTCCAGCGAAAGTTCCGCCGCCAGTGTCCGCGCCCCCCTGCCCCTTTGGACAAAACTAGCCTTCGGTGCCGGCGATCTGGGAACCGCTATTACCGCCAACTTGCAGGTGTTTTTCTTGATGGTGTTCCTGACAAACGTGGCTGGACTCAGTGCCGGCCTCGCAGGAAGCGTGTTGATGATTGGCAAAATCTGGGATGCCATCAACGACCCAATCATTGGCTATTTGAGCGATCGCACCCCCAAGGGTAGGTGGGGACGCCGCCACATCTGGATGATCTCAGCAGCCATTCCCTTTGGCGTCTGTTTTTTCTTGAACTGGTGGGTACCGACAACGGATCAAACGCTCCTGTTTGCGTACTACATCATCATGGGCCTCCTGTTTAATACGTTTTATACTGCTGTGAACCTGCCCTACAGTGCCTTGACAGCGGAACTCACTGAGGACTACAACGAACGCACCAGTCTCAATAGTTTTCGCTTTGCCTTTTCCATTGGGGGCAGCATTGGTGCGTTACTGCTGGCACAACTGCTCTTCCGAGTCATTCAGGAACCGCCAACCCAATATATTGTCCTCGGGGGTATTGCTGCCGCATTATCGGTACTGCCTATTTACTGGTGTGTATGGGGAACCCAACAGCGCGTGCGCGAGTTTGAACAGCACACCCCTAGCAGTTGCCAAAGCCGCTTACCCCTGAAAACACAATTGCGCCTCGTCTTTCACAATCGTCCCTTCTTGCTGGTTATGGGGATTTACCTCTGCTCTTGGTTGGCGGTGCAAATGACAGCTTCCCTGATTCCCTTTTTTATTGGCGATTGGTTGCGAATGTCTCCCGCTGAATATACGCAGGTGGCACTCGTCGTTCAATCTACGGCAATGGGGATGCTCTTTGTTTGGAGTGCGGTGAGTCGCCGCTTGGGCAAGAAGGCCGTCTATTACATGGGTATGACATTGTGGATCATTGCTCAGGCGGGGTTGTTCTTGCTGCAGCCGGGGCAGACAGCGCTGGTCTATGTCTGCGCAATTCTGGCGGGGTTTGGGGTTTCGACGGCCTATCTTGTTCCCTGGTCAATGCTCCCCGATGTCATTGATCTAGACGAGCTCAACAGCGGCCAGCGGCGGGAAGGTATCTTCTATGCCTTTATGGTACTGTTACAAAAAGTGGGTCTTGCCCTTGCGCTGTTTCTTGTGGGTCAGGCACTGCAGTGGGCAGGATATCTTCCCACCATTGGCGGTGAAGCGCGACCTATTCAGCCTGCCTCGGCACTTTTAGCCATTCGCATTGCCATTGGACCGCTGCCGACCTTTTTTCTTATCCTTGGCATTGTCCTAGCTTACCTCTATCCCATTACTCAACCTGTCCACCAGGAAATTCTTTTCCGACTACAGGCGAAACGACAAGGAGAAACTGGTGCATGAAAGGCTGGTATGTGGGCGATCGCGCCCTCATTTGGGGAGAGCGCACCTATATCATGGGCATTTTGAATATCACCCCCGATAGTTTCAGCGACGGCGGAGATTTTTTTAATCCCGCCAGTGCCGTTGCCCATGCCTTAGAAATGGTGGCCGCTGGTGCTGATGTCATTGATGTGGGCGGTGAGTCCACTCGTCCCGGCGCCAGTGAAGTTCCCATTAGTGCGGAGTTGGCGCGGGTGTTGCCTGTCATTGAGGGCATCCGTCAGCAGTCCCAGATTCCCATCTCCATTGACACAACCCATGCGGTGGTTGCCCGTGCAGCAGTGGAAGTAGGTGCCAATATCGTCAACGATGTCTCAGGGGGACAGGCGGATTCCGAGATGTTTGCCACGGTCGCCGCATTGGGGGTGCCCTACATCCTCATGCATCGGCGGGGAACCCCAGCGACTATGCAGCAATTGACCAACTACGAGGATTTAATTGGCGATTTACTCTGCTATTTTCGGGAACAAACACAGCGGGCGATCACGAGCGGCATTGCTCCAGAACACCTGATGATTGACCCCGGCATTGGCTTTGCCAAAACCACACCCCAGAATCTGACCCTTTTGCGAGAGTTGCGCCAATTTCAAAGCCTTGGCTATCCTCTGCTGCTGGGGCCATCGCGCAAACGCTTTATTGGCGATGTCTTGAACCTACCCAACCCTAAAGACCGAGTTTGGGGTACCGCAGCCGTCTGCTGCCATGCTGTGGCCCAAGGAGTAGATATGGTGCGTGTCCACGATGTGGCGGCCATAGCGCAGGTGTGTCGGATGGCTGACCTGCTTTGGCGATCGCCCTAGGGAGACTCAAGCTGAGAGGGGGCTGTTCGCGGAGTTGCTGCCCCAACCAAAAGCCACTGCCAATGCACCGCCCACTGGTAATTGTGCTAGCTAGAACAGCACTAGCAATGGGTAACAGGGTCAACAGCTAGCCTCTTGAGTAGTGACCCTTTGGCAATGCGCTGGCTATGCACAGAAGGCAAAAATTTTTTCAGGTTGCTGTTGTGACGCTCTGCCAAGATACGCCCGCTTTCATCGCACTCAGCACGCCAATGGCTTCGGCATAGGACTGGCAAGGAATTGTCTCTATCCCTAGATCTGCACCTGTAACATTGAGGGTTGTGGTATTGTTGGCTACCGTCAGGATGGGGACGCCCTGATGGGCAAAGGCTAGAATTCCCCGGCCACCAAGAGCAGTGGCGGGTACAATTACAGCATCTACATCCTGTTGCCACAACGCCTGTGGGGTGGTTCGGCTATAGCGGGGAGCACAACTCAATCCCACCAACACCGAGGGCAAAAAGGTATAGCCAATTTCTTCGGCAAGGGCACGGGGATGCACAGTCTCCTCTAGGGGCAAGGGTTGCAAGGCGGGGGCATGGGCTGCTGGAATCTCAAAGTGCTGGACAACCAAGTGACTAATTACTGCTTCTGCCCCTGCTAGGGGATCCACGCCGTGACCACTGCGATAAGAGTGCAATGCTTCTGTGCCCGGGTCATCAGGAAAGCGGGTGACAATGGCGATCGCCTCCGCCTTAGCCGCTTGAATCAGCTTTTCTGCCGCCCGCAATAAACTGGCAGGGTTTGCCAGGGTGCCCCATGTTGCGCCGGAAGCAGCGGTTTGTAATTGCACTCCCAAAGGCTCATCTGTAATCACAGGTTCAGTGATGGTTAAACCCAAGGTGGCAGAACAGGCCGCCGCCGCTTGACGATGGCGAAGTTGCAGCTCCGGTTCAATGGCTGCATCTAGCAAAAGACCAATACGATTTGGACGCGGTGGCAACAACCCCCAACGGCCAACAGCAAATTCATCAAGGGCATAGCCTTCGACATACCACACATTGGGCAGTGGCCAATAGAGCATCGCCCCGTTGAGAACATTGGGGTGGGTAACTAGGCGATCGCACACCTGAGCTAAGGCACGGACGACAGGAATCGCATCGCCCGCATAGCCACCAATGGCAGCCCCAATTCCCGTTGGAATGATTAGAACTGCGGTCAGCACGTTAGCGACTGGCTTGGGCAGGGAGGGGAGCCGGCTGCACAGCCACAGTTAGGGTTTGACCGCTCCGGCTGACTTCCAGTTGCATCGTACGACCAATACCCGTGTTTTCCACCATTTGCTGCACTTGATCCGCTTTGGTGATGTTTTGGCCATTGATGCGACGGATGACATCCCCCGCTCGCAAACCGGCACGGGCTGCGGGTGAATTAGGGAGAACTTGCACAATCACCACCCCCACACTGTCTTGAAGACGGACCGGGCTACTGGGATTGGCATTGAGGCGTTGCTGCATTTCAGGACTGAGAGTGGCCATGCGAATGCCAAGGAAGGGGTGATCCACACGGCCATTGGCAATCAGTTGCTTAGCAATGCGCTGAGCTGTGTTAATGGGAATGGCAAACCCTAGCCCTTGAGCGCCGCCAATGATGGCAGTGTTCATGCCGATAACTTCCCCCCGCTGGTTTAATAGCGGCCCACCGGAGTTGCCGGGGTTAATTGCCGCATCGGTTTGAATGAAACCAACCCGCTTATCGGGCACACCAATATCGCCGCTGGAGCGGCCGGTGGCACTAATAATTCCCGCAGTCACTGTATTGTCCAGACCGAGGGGGTTACCGATGGCGATCGCCCACTCCCCAGGGCGCAAATTATCAGAATTGCCAAGACGCACCACTGGTAAATTGCTGGCATTCACTTTGACCACGGCCACATCAGTCAAACGATCTTGGCCGAGGACTTGACCCTCAAAGGTGCGGCCATCCTTGAGTGTTACTCGCACCCGGTTGGCACCATCCACCACGTGGGCATTGGTGAGGATCAAGCCATCACTGCTAATAATAAAACCTGATCCTACCCCCCGTTCTTCGCGACTGCGGGGGGGCATCATCGGCCCAAAAAATTCCTGAAAGAAGGGGTCATTAAAAATGGCCGGTACACGGGTTTGTACTGTACGGGAAGCATCAATCCGTACCACCGCAGGTCCTACTTGTTCAACAGCACGGGCAATAAAGTTAATGTCATTTCCTGCCGGTAGCGATGCCGGTAGCTGTGCCAAGCTAGGGGTCACTAAGGGCGTTGACGCTGGCATCAAATGGGTGGCAAACATTGCAGCGGCTGCCCCCAATGCCATTAACGACAGATAAGTGACCGATTTACCAAGACGCACTGTCATAGGTGATTGCCCTTTTGCTGACACTGGTTCTTGTAGTATGGACGGCAATTGAGGGAAGCAGGTTCCAGCTTCTAGCCTACCACTTCAGGAGATTGAATTTCTCCATGTCAACGGTGTCGCGGTTGCGATAAATGGCCAAAATAATCGCTAAACCCACAGCCGCTTCTGCCGCTGCCACAGTAATCACAAACACGGCAAAAACTTGCCCCTTAATTTGCTGGCCATCCAGATAGTTGGCAAAACCGATTAGGTTGAGGTTAACAGCATTTAGAAGCAACTCAATGGACATTAGCACGCGGACGGCATTGCGACTGGTAACCAAGCCATAGATGCCAATACAAAATAACAGTGCCGCCAAGATTAAAACATAGGTTAACTGCATCGTCTTCCTCTATTTTTCAGACAAAGCCACAGGTTCACGTGGACGTTCCGGTAACTCCAAGGGGGGAACCACCTCTTCTCCTAGGATGGGTTCAGGTTCCAACACCAGTTCGCGACGGGCGAGAACCACTGCGCCGATCAGAGCCATCAGCAGCAAGAGCGAAGCCAATTCAAAGGGTAAGAGAAAGTCACTAAAAAAGTGCTGGCCAATTGTTTTGATACTGTCAGTGATGGGTGGAAGAGCACTAATTTTCCAAGGGGTTTGCAAAATCATCTTTGCCAGCAGCGCAAAGACCCCAAAGGAGACCACCGCCGCGCCCCCCTGACGCAGCCAACGCCCCGGCACGGGCGTATAGGCCTCCCGCTTATTGACAAGCATGATTGCAAAGAGGATAAGAACATTCACTGCGCCGACATAGATGAGAATTTGTGCTGCTGAAACAAAGTCTGCATTCATGAGGATGTACAGCCCAGAGATACTCAAGAAGACACCCCCCAGCAAAAAGGCAGAATAGACCACGTTGTCGAGCAGCACAACGCCAAGGGCAGCAAGGATGACTGCCCCTGCCAGGGCAAAGAAGGTAACCGTTTGGGTCAGGGTGGCTAAGTCCACAGCAGCAACTCCTAGTTCTCAGACGTTTCAGCAGTCTTGGTCATATTGGCGATCGCCTCCGGACGCTCTCCCGCCCGTTGAGCCCCTGCGGGCAACTCATGGCCAGACATTACCCCTGCCGGCAGGTAAGCAAATTCACGAATTGGCGTTACCATCGGATCTTGAGTCACTTTATAGGGAATGCGCCCCATCGCTACACTGTCATAGTTCAGCTCATGGCGATCGTAGGTGGCTAGTTCGTACTCCTCTGTAACGGAGAGGCAGTTGGTGGGGCAGTACTCGACACAGTTGGCACAGAAAATGCACACTCCAAAGTCAATGCTGTAGTGCTTGAGTTCTTTCTTTTTAATCTCTTTGTTGAAGACCCAATCTACCACCGGCAGGTTAATAGGGCAAACGCGCACGCACACTTCACAGGCAATGCACTTATCAAATTCAAAGTGAATCCGCCCCCGAAATCGCTCTGAAGGAATGAGTTTCTCGTAGGGGTACTGCACAGTTATAGGTCGCCGTCGCATGTGATCAAAGGTCACCGATAGGCCTTGGCCAATATACTTGGCAGATTGCACTACCTCTTTGGCATAGTTGGTAATCTGATTGAGGAATTTCATGGGTCACCTCATGGAAATGGGGAGTTTGTTAACCGCCAAAGGCAAGGGGAAAGGCAAGCTTCAAGCCCGCTGTGAGCAACAAGTTCACCAGACCCACTGGGAGTAGGAATTTCCAGCCAAGATCTAGGAGTTGGTCAATGCGCACACGGGGAACTGTCCAACGCAGCAGAATTGCCAAAAAGACGAAAAAGTAAGCCTTTACTAAGGTCATTGTGATGCCCAACACCGCAAAGGCAATCTGCAAAAAGGGATTGGTTTCGGGAATGCCAAGGAGATGGGCAATAGTTTCTAAGGGAATTGGGAAGCTCCACCCTCCGAAGTACAAGACACTCACCAGAAGCGCTGAAAGCACCAAGTTGACATAGGCACCGAGGTAAAAGAGGGCAAATTTCATGCCTGCGTACTCCGTTTGGTAGCCGGCCACAAGCTCCTCCTCTGCTTCCGGCAGGTCAAAGGGGAGACGCTCGCATTCGGCCAAAGCCGCAATCCAAAAGATTAAAAAGCCAATTGGCTGCCGCCAAACATTCCAACTGAGGATGCCATAGGCCGACTGCTGCTCGACAATTTCCACCGTGCTTAGGCCATTGGACATCATGGCCACCGCCAACACTGCCAAGGCCAGGGGAATCTCATAGCTAATGGACTGGGCGGCTGCCCGCAGACCCCCCAACAGAGAGTATTTGTTGTTGGAAGCATAGCCCGACATCAGCAGGCCAATGGGGGCGATACTGGAAAGGGCAATCCAGAGGAAAACGCCCATCGCCAAGTTGGAGATCAGCAGGTTTTGACCAAAGGGGACAATAATATAGGACAAAAAGACAGGAATCACCACCACCGCTGGACCAAGGGTAAAAAGCCAGCGATCGCTATTCGCCGGGAGAACGTCTTCTTTGAAAATTAGTTTGAGGCCGTCAGCCAAGGGTGCCAAAATCCCTAAAGGGCCAATGTATTCAGGGCCAATACGCTGTTGCACCGCAGCAGAAATTTTCCGTTCGAGCCAAACTGCGACCAGCACGCCCACTGTAGCCACAATCAGCATCATCAACATTGGCAGGGGGAGCCATAGCAATTTGGCCAAATCATGGGAGAGGCCAAAGGATTCTAATGCACTAATGAATTGCCCCTGTAAGTCAATACCAGATTCCATAGCGATTTGATCGCGCCCCAGCTACAGACACGCTCTACAGTATAAAGGTTTTATTTCCGTTAAGAAGATAGATCTGAGACAAGTTTTTATCGTAGTAGCTATTACAGATGTTTATAGTTTACGAAAAATAGCGTAAAGCCCCCGGTTTAAGCGCAGGCTGAATTTATTCAACCGTGGTGAGGGTCATGACGGATTTTCATGTCCCTTAAGTCTAAAAGAAGCCTTGCCCGTAATAGACAAGGTTGACCCTAGGCCATCCCCTTAACTCCCTCCTGTTTTGAAAAACGGGGGAGTGTTAAAATTTTGTTTCTACTCTTCAAGTGCGACCAGTGGGTAGGAGAGGGCAAAAAGTAAGTTTCAAAGGATTTTCTAGGAGAGCAGGGTGGCGATCGCGATTCAAAATGCGGTGATTTGTACTCCAGAGGGGGAACTGCGGCAACAACAGGTGCGCCTTGAGGGCGATCGCATTGCAGAGGTGGCTGAAACCGTCACCGTGAATCCCGACGATACAGTAATTGAGGCAACGGGTTTAACCCTGCTGCCTGGTGTGATTGACCCCCAAGTGCATTTTCGCGAACCAGGCCTAGAGCACAAAGAGGATTTGTTCACCGCCAGTTGTGCCTGTGCCAAGGGGGGGGTCACCAGCTTTTTGGAAATGCCCAATACCCGTCCGCCGACAATTGATCAGGCCACCCTAGACGATAAACTAGCCCGCGCCGCCGCTAAATGTGTTGTGAACTATGGCTTTTTCATCGGTGCTACGAAGGACAACCTTGCCGTCCTCAACACTGTTTACCCCGTCTGTGGCATCAAGATTTTCATGGGGTCAATGCACGGCTCTCTCCTAGTGGATGAGGAGCCAATTTTAGACCGCATTTTCAGTGAAGGCAAACGTCTCATTGCTGTCCATGCCGAAGATCAAGGGCGGATCCGTGCCCGTCGCGAACAGTTTGCTGGCATGACCGATGTGGCAGTTCACTCACAAATTCAAGATGAGATTGCTGCCCTCAACGCCACCCAGCTCGCGATTCAGCTCTCCCGCAAGTATGAGCGCCGCCTGCACATTCTCCATCTTTCCACAGGCATTGAAGTGGACTTTCTGCGCCAGCACAAGCTCCCGTGGGTCACAGTGGAAGTCACCCCCCAACACCTGTTGCTGACTACAGAGGCCTACGCCAAAATTGGCTCCCTTGCCCAAATGAACCCGCCCCTGCGGACAGAGGCAGACAACAAAAAACTTTGGCAGGGACTATTGGATGGGGTGATTGATTTTATTGCCACGGATCATGCCCCCCACACCCTGGAGGAAAAGGCGCAGCCCTATCCCCAAAGTCCCTCTGGGATGCCGGGGGTGGAAACTGCTTTGCCCCTCCTGTTGACCCAAGCCATGGCTGGTCGCTGTACGGTGCCTCAGGTGGTGCGCTGGATGTCCACTGCGGTTGCTGCGGCCTACGAAATTCCCAATAAAGGCAAAATTGCCCCCGGCTATGATGCGGATCTCGTCCTCGTGGATTTGCAGACCTATCGCCCTGTGCGTCGTGAAGAATTACTGACCAAGTGCGGCTGGAGTCCCTTTGAGGGCTGGGCATTGACAGGGTGGCCTGTTTACACCTTTGTCAATGGGGAAATTGTCTTTAGTCACGGAACTGTGAATACTGCGGTGCGGGGGCAGGCTCTTAAATTTGGTTTGGGCTAGGCAATTGCCCCCTGAAATCAGAGATTGCTGGCTTCCTTTGAACTCGTGCTAATCTGAGGCAAGGGTATAGCATTTAGACAATAACAATGCGCATTCTGGTTACTGGTGGTGCTGGGTTTATTGGTTCCCATCTGGTTGATCGGTTAATGGAGGCAGGTCACGAGGTGATTTGCCTCGATAACTACTTCACGGGTACAAAGCGCAATCTCCTGCGTTGGCTGGGGCACCCGAATTTTGAGCTGATCCGCCACGATATCACTGACCCAATTCGCCTTGAAGTGGATCAAATCTATCACTTGGCCTGCCCCGCCTCCCCCGTTCACTACCAGTACAACCCCGTTAAAACCATTAAAACCAATGTCATGGGCACCCTCCACATGCTGGGGTTGGCCAAACGGGTGAAGGCGCGGTTTCTTCTTGCCTCCACATCAGAAGTCTATGGCGACCCGCTAGTGCATCCCCAAGCTGAGTCCTACTGGGGTCATGTCAATCCCATCGGCCTGCGGTCGTGCTATGACGAAGGTAAACGCGTTGCCGAAACCCTTACATTCGACTACCACCGCCAGAATAATGTGGATGTTCGGGTGGCACGGATTTTTAATACCTATGGCCCGCGGATGCAGGTCAATGATGGCCGAGTGGTGAGCAATTTTATTGTCCAAGCGTTACAGGGTGTTCCCCTCACCGTCTATGGGGATGGCTCCCAAACCCGCAGTTTTTGCTATGTCAGCGATTTGGTCGAAGGCTTGATTCGGCTGATGAATAGCGATTACATTGGCCCTGTGAACCTTGGCAACCCCGAGGAGTACACTGTGCTGGAGCTGGCGCAAAAAATCCAAGCCCTGATTAATCCAGGGGTGGAAATCCAGTTCAAGCCCCTGCCCAGTGATGACCCCCAGCGTCGTCGTCCCGACATTACCCTTGCCCGCACGGTGTTGGACTGGCAGCCAATTGTTCCCCTCCTAGAGGGGCTGCAGCGCACAATTCCCGACTTTGCCGAGCGGCTAGGTGTACCCTACACCCCTATGATCGTAGAGGTTTAGCAGAACCCGCAAGAATCCTCCGCTTTAGAAGCGCAAGATGAATTGCAGCAGCAACCTATGGTAAAGGGCTTATCGTAAATCCAGTTGACCCTAATGCTCAAAGTGGTCAAGGTGAGGCTCTACCCCAATCAGCAGCAAACGAAAACCAAGTCATCGCTGTGGAAAATCCCAATGTCAAAGGTATGGTCAAGAATCGCAACCTAGCTAAGGCCATCCGCCAAGTCGGTTGGGGAATGTTTTTGACGATACTTGGACTTGTTGAATTGTGGAACAAGCCCTGAGCGTGACATCAATGCTGCTATCAACATCCGAGAGAGGAACTACGACTCTTGAGCTGTGGGATGCGGGGCAAAGCCTTCTTCTGGGAAAGTCCAAGTGTAAGACCCAATCATAGAGGACGCAAGAAATCTACGGTTGGGCAATAAGCTGCTATTGAATCAAAGGTTACAATAGCGGTAGTTCACGGAGGTCACAAAGGATGCGGGTTTGTGTAATCGGCACCGGCTATGTGGGTCTGGTGACGGGGGTATGTTTAGCACATATTGGCCATGAGGTGCTTTGCATAGACAACAACATTGATAAAGTTAAGCTGCTGCAACAGGGGGAATCCCCAATTTATGAACCCGGCCTGACAGAGTTGCTCCGTGGTTGTATTGCCGGTGGCCGCATCAGTTTTAGTAGTGATCTTGGTGCTGGAGTGGCGTTTGGGGAAGTGCTCTTTATTGCCGTCGGCACACCTGCTTTGCCCAGTGGCGAAACGGATACCCGCTATGTGGAAGCCGTTGCCCGCGGCATTGGTGCCCATTTGCATGTGGGGTATAAAGTCATTGTCAATAAATCCACTGTGCCGATTGGCTCAGGGGACTGGGTGCGGATGATTATTCTAGATGGTGTTGTCGAGCGAGCACCGGAGTTAGCTGATGCGATTAAAGCTGGAGCCACCCATCCGCCTTTGGATTTTGATGTTGTCAGTAACCCTGAATTTCTGCGGGAAGGTTCAGCGGTCTATGACACCTTGAATCCTGATCGCATTGTCTTGGGCAGCAGTAGCCGCAAGGCCATTCAAATCATGCAAGAACTCTATGCACCAATCATTGAGCGCAAGTACGCAGTTGATCCCAGCTTACCCCCCGTGCCTGTTTTGGTGACGGATCTTAGTTCGGCAGAAATGATTAAGTACGCTGCTAATGCTTTTTTAGCAACTAAAATCAGCTTTATTAACGAAATTGCCAATATTTGCGATCGCGTGGGTGCAGATGTTGTTCAAGTGGCCAAGGGGATTGGTTTAGATTCCCGCATTGGTGAGAAATTTCTTCAAGCGGGCTTGGGTTGGGGCGGCTCCTGTTTTCCCAAGGATGTTTCGGCTTTAATTCACACGGCTGAGGACTATGGCTACGATGCCCAGTTGCTCAAAGCAGCAGTTCAAGTAAACCAGCGGCAACGCTTTATTGTCATTGAAAAACTGCAACAGGTGCTAAAAATCCTCAAGGGTAAAACCATTGGCCTTTTGGGGTTAACGTTTAAACCCAATACCGATGATCTGCGGGATGCCCCTGCCCTCAATCTGATTGAGGAGCTGTATCGCTTGGGTGCCAAGGTGAAGGCCTATGACCCCCTTGTGTCCCAGTCGGGTTTGCGATCGGGCCTTTCCCATGTGATTGTGGAAACGGATCTGCTGCACCTCGCCGACGGCTGTGATGCTCTGGTGCTAGTGACCGACTGGCCACAGTTCCAAGAGGTGGATTATGGGGAATTGGCCAAGGTAATGCACCAACCTGTGATCGTTGACGGCCGCAATTTCTTGGATCGCAAGGGGCTAGAGGCACTGGGCTTTCGCTATGTCGGGATTGGCCACTAGGTATGGAGCGACCCAATTTGATCTATGAGCAGACCTACTGGCAGCAGGGTTACTGCCGTATTGTTGGCGTGGATGAAGTGGGTCGCGGTTGTTTGGCAGGACCGGTGGTAGCGGCAGCCGTGATGTTGCCTGTGGACTGTGTGCCCCTTCCAGAGGTGCGGGATTCCAAGCAGTTGAGTGGCCGCCAGCGATCGCGCCTCTTTGCAGAGATTTGTAACCAGGCAATCGCTATTGCCATTGGCAGTGCTAGCGTGACGGAAATTGATCAGGTGAATATTCTGCAAGCCACCTATCGTGCGATGGCACGTGCCCTTGCGCGGGTTGCCCCTTGGGATTATGCCCTGATTGACGGCAAATTAACAAAAACGGCGCCCTTTGAAAAGGTAACGGCCATCGTTGGGGGCGATCGCCACAGCTACAGTATTGCCTGTGCTTCAATTATTGCCAAGGTGTGGCGCGATCGCCTTATGGCAGGTCTAGCCCGTTACTATCCCCAGTATGGCTGGGAACGCAATGTCGGCTATGGGACTCGCCAACACCGTCAAGCTCTTATCCAGTATGGCCTGACCCCTTGGCATCGGCGATCCTTCTTAAAATCCTTGCTGCATCCCGACTCACTTGTGGGATGTCATCAGAGGAGAGTAGGCTGAAAAATGGCAAAGTATGACGTTTCTTTGAGGATTCCATGCGGATTTCCCTTCGCTGGCTACGGGAATTAGTGGCTGTTGATCTGGATGTGGTGACTTTGGCCGATCGCCTGACGATGGCGGGGTTTGAAGTCGAAGAGATTGAAGATCGACGCACCTGGGCGGAAGGGGTTGTCGTGGGTTACATTTTGGCCTGTGAACCCCATCCTAACGCGCAGAAATTGCGGGTCTGCCAAGTGGATGTGGGTCAAGGAGAACCCCGCACCATTGTTTGTGGGGCACCTAATGCCGCAGCAGACTTGTATGTGCCAGTGGCATTGCCAGGAGCCTATTTAGCAAAAGTGGATCTGAAAATTCGACCGGCAAAACTGCGGGGCATCAAGTCTGAGGGCATGATTTGTTCTCTTGCTGAATTGGGTTTGGCAAAGGAATCTGAGGGTATTCACACCTTTACTCCAGGGGTAACAGTGGGTGAAGATGTGCGCCCCCTTCTTGGCTTGGATGATGTAATTTTGCACTTAACTTCGACGGCCAACCGTGCGGATGCCTTGAGTATGGTGGGGATTGCCCGCGAAGTAGCAGCACTCACGGGTGCTCCCTTGACGCTACCTACCCCAAGGGCGATCGCTCCGAAAAAGTCCCCTGCCAAGGCTCCTGTAGAGCTGGCGATCGCCGACCCTCAGGCTTGCCCAGCCTACTGTGGCACACTCATCACCAATGTTCAGATTGCGCCTTCGCCCCCGTGGCTGCAACAGCGCCTAGAGGCTGCTGGTTTGCGTGCCATCAATAATGTTGTGGACGTTACTAACTACATTCTCCTGAAATGGGGGCAGCCCCTCCATGCCTTTGATTGGGACCGCCTCCAGGCCGTTGCTGCCCAGACCCCAGTGACAGTGGGGGTGCGCTTTGCCAAGTCAGGAGAAACCCTGAAAACCCTTGATGGTGAGGAGCGGAGGTTGGACTCAGATCATCTGCTGATTACAGCCGGTGACGTACCCGTTGCCCTTGCGGGCGTGATGGGGGGTGAAGCCACAGAAGTTGACAGTGGTACAAAGAATGTATTCTTGGAAGCTGCACTTTTTGCTAGCCCAGTAATTCGGCGCTCAGCTCGCGCCCAAGGATTGCGCACAGAAGCCTCCGCTCGCTATGAACGGGGCGTGAACCCTGCAGAACTGGAGGCCGCCACCGCAGAAGCGATCGCCCTGCTAACCGAGCTTGCCCAAGGGACAGTTGCCTACACCACCCTAGTGGATCAGCGGCCCTCCTTGGAACGCACCCTGACTTTGCGCCTGGAACAAGTGCATCGCCTCTTGGGGGCAGTGGCTGCTGAAGACGAGAGCGACGAACTGGCCTACCTAGATGCAGCAACGGTAGAAGAGCTGCTGCACCGCCTAGGGTTTCGCCTTAGCCGCCAAAAAACCTTTGGGGAAGAACAAGTGGTGTGGTCTGTAACCGTGCCTCCCTACCGCTTCCGCGATATTGAGCGGGAGGTGGACTTAATTGAGGAAATTGCCCGGCTCTATGGCTACGATTCCTTTGAGGAAACCCTGCCAGCGCAAGCGGAAGTGGGTGCATTACCCCTAGAACTGACACTACTGCGGGAACTGCGGGCAGCCTTTCGGGGAGCGGGTCTAACCGAATTAATGCACTATTCTTGGGTCAAAGGGGGACAGCCCAATCAAGTGACGGTGGTGAATCCGCTGGTGGTGGAGTTTTCTTCACTGCGTACAGATCTCATTACTGGGCTAGTACAGGCCTTTCGCTACAACCAAGAACAGGGAAACCCGCCTCTGAATGGCTTTGAAATTGGCCGTGTCTTTGGCCAAGATGAGGAAGGTTTATGGGAAAGCGATCGCCTCGGTGGCATTATTGGTGGCGATCCTTGGCAGGGCAAATGGGTGCGTCGCTCTCAGCAGCCCCAGCCCTTAACTTGGTACGAAGCCAAGGGCATTTTGGAGAGTGTCTTTCAGCGGTTTGGTCTGGAGGTGGAATACCAAAGCGATCGCCAGGATGAACGGCTCCATCCGGGACGGACAGCGGCTCTCTGCTTGAATGGAGAACGCCTCGGTATTTTTGGCCAGTTACACCCCCAGTACGCAGCTACCCTAGACTTGCCGGCGGCGGTCTATGTCTTTGAACTGGATTTGGCGGTGCTCCTGAGCCGCCTTGAGGAACGCTATTGTCAAATCACTTTCCAACCCTTTTCAACCTATCCCGCCAGCGATCGCGACCTTGCCTTCTTTGCGCCAGCGGAACTCACTGTGGCTGAACTTAGCCGCACCATTTGGAGAGCCGCAGGAGGGCGCGACTCTCTCCTTGAGAGTGTGGAGGTTTTTGACGAGTACAGTGGGCCAGGTGTCCCTGAAGGGCAGCGCAGTTTGGCCTTGCGTCTCACATACCGCGCTAGCGATCGCACCCTCACTGAGGCAGAAGTGAATGAACTGCACCAGCGCATCCGCGATAGCCTAGCAGAAAAATATGCTATTACCCTCCGTAGCTAAAAGAAAAACCCCATGAGCACAGTGTTAACCAGTGATTGGCAAGCCCTTGCCGATTTGGCCCTAGCTGGCACATGCCTCAGCCGCGAGCAAGCCCGTGCAGTACTACAGGCTCCCGACACCGAACTCCTAAATCAATTGGCAGCAGCCTATCGCGTGCGCTACCACTACTGGGGCAATCGCGTACGGCTGCACTATCTCCTCAATGCCCAAAGCGGCCTGTGTTCCGAGGATTGCCACTACTGCTCACAATCAAGGATCTCCACCGCTGAGATTGAAAAGTACCCCCTACTCTCACAGGAAAAAATTCTTGCGGCTGCGGAACGTGCTGCCCAACTCAAAGCGGGTACGTTTTGCATGGTCATTTCCGGGCGATCCCCGACTGAAAAGGTCTTTGAGCAGGTGCTGGCGGCCATTGCCGCTATCAAGGAGCGCTACCCCCTAAAAATTTGTGCCTGTTTGGGTCTGCTCACCGCCGAGCAGACAGCGCGTCTTGCCGCCGCCGGCGTAGATCGGGTGAATCACAACCTGAATACCTCAGCAAACTTCCACGGTAACATTTGCACTACCCACACCTTTGGCGATCGCGACCAGACCTTGGCCAATATCCAAGCGGCCGGCATTACCACCTGCTCTGGGGGTATCTTGGGCATGGGAGAATCCGATGATGATGTCATTGATCTAGCCCTCGCACTGCGGCAGCGTCAGGTAACCAGTGTCCCTGTGAACTTTTTAATTCCTATTCCGGGCACACCCCTTGGGGAGCAGCACACCCTCAATCCGCGCCATTGTTTACGGATTCTTGTGCTCTTTCGTTTACTCCTGCCGCAGCAGGAGATTCGGATTGCCGGTGGGCGCGAAGTTCACTTGCGATCGCTCCAACCCTTAGGTCTTTATGCTGCCAACTCTATTTTTGTTGGCGATTACCTCACTACCCCCGGCCAAGCCCCCCACCAAGACTGGCAAATGATTGCCGATGCTGGTTTTGTCCTTGAGGATGCCGAAGGGCGTCCCCTGCCTCCCTGACCCCTAAACGCTGAAATGGAGACCATCCAAGGCCTAGTTGACCTCCTCCCCGGCCTTCAAGTCGGGGTCTCCTGCGCAAGTGGATGAGAGCAGGGATAATGGCTCTTGACGGTGCGGTTACTCATTACAAAACCTTTATTAACCCTGTCTTCAAATTGAATTGGTATAAGTATTAGTACTTAGCCAGCTGATTGTTTCCCGCAGCCATGCCTCTGGATCACGACTATTGGCAAGACTACTCATTTGACTGACGGCGGTAAGAGCAGCTTCAATCTCGCGATCGCTATAGCCTAAGGCCAACAGAGTCAACTCCAGTTCTTCACGAAGCGCTGCTGTGGGTACGCCGCAGGGAGCGGTTGTTAATCCCGTTTCCTGTCGCCAAGCACTCAGTGCTGCTTTGAGTTCAAGGGCAATACGTTCAGCGGTTTTATTGCCCACCCCCGGAGCACGACTAAGACGACGGGTATTGCCACTCACAATTGCCTGCACTAGTTCTGGCAGAGGTAGGGTATCTAGCAACGATAGTGCCATCTGGGGCCCAACCCCATTGACACGGATCAAACGCAGAAAGAGATCCCGCTCCGCTGCCGAGGCAAAGCCATAGAGGAGCATCTGATCTTCACGGACACTGAGATGGGTAAAAATCTGCACCACCTCAGCACTGGGTGGGTATTGCCGCAAAAGATGGGACGTAACGAGTAAGCGATACCCCACCCCATTCACCTCTAGGATGAGGGCAGAGCGATGACCGCCCTCGGATTGATGGGCAACAACAGTTCCTTTGAGGTAGGCAAACACAGTCTATTTTTGCTCGCGAATTCCTAGCCATAGAGTAATCAAGCCGATGATGAGATTCGAACTCATGACCGCTCGATTACGAATCGAGTGCTCTACCACTGAGCTACATCGGCATTCAAAGCATTATTTATGCTAGCACGATTGCCCCGAGGACGGGCAGGGCAGTGGAAAAATTTTTGCGATCGCGCGCTTGTGCGCATCTGCCCCAAGGGTTACAATAGACGATTGTGTTAATTAACGAGTTAAGAAAATCACTTGGCAAACGTCGTCGTTGTTGGTGCCCAGTGGGGCGATGAAGGTAAAGGCAAAATCACCGATCTCCTGAGCAAGTCTGCCGATGTGGTAGTCCGCTATCAGGGCGGTGTCAACGCAGGTCACACGATTGTCGTTAAAGACCAAACCCTGAAATTGCACCTGATTCCTTCAGGGATTCTCTACCCCGATACCCAGTGCATTATCGGGGCGGGAACGGTGGTGGATCCCAAGGTACTCCTTGAGGAACTAGAGCAACTGGAACAGTTGGGGGTAAGCACGGAGAATCTGCTGATTGCAGAAACGGCGCATGTTACGATGCCCTACCATCGTCAGTTGGATATTGCCGCTGAGGAGCGGCGGGGGGCACACCGCATTGGTACAACGGGACGCGGAATTGGCCCTACCTATGCCGATAAATCGGAGCGCGTAGGCATCCGTATGCTGGATTTGCTGGATGCGGAGCAGTTGGCTGCCAAGCTGGAGTGGGCGATCGCCCAAAAGAATTTGATCCTCGAAAAACTTTATGGGCTCGCTCCCCTCGAACCCCAGCCGATCATTGAAGAATACTGTGCCTACGGTGAGCGCCTGCGATCGCACATTGTCGATGGTTCCCTAGTGCTCGATGATGCCATCCGTCGGCGGCGCAATATTCTCTTTGAAGGTGCCCAAGGTACCCTCTTAGACCTCGATCACGGTACATATCCTTATGTCACCTCCTCCAATCCTGTGGCCGGGGGCGCCTGTGTTGGGGCTGGCATTGGTCCAACAATGATTGACCGTGTCATTGGTGTTGCCAAAGCCTATACCACTCGGGTTGGCGAAGGACCTTTTCCAACGGAACTCCTGGATGAGGTGGGAGAACTCTTGGGCACTCGCGGTGCTGAATTTGGCACCACAACTGGACGGCGCCGCCGCTGTGGCTGGTTTGATGCGGTGATTGGCCGCTACGCTGTGCGCATCAATGGTCTAGATTGCTTGGCAATTACGAAGCTCGATGTTTTGGATGAATTGCCAGAAATCAAAGTCTGTGTCGCCTACGATATTGACGGTGAGCGGTGTGAACACTTTCCCAGCAATGCCTTCAAATTTGCCCGCTGTCGTCCCATCTATGAAACCCTGCCGGGATGGCAGCAATCCACTAGTCATTGTCGCTCCCTTGACGATCTGCCCAAGGCGGCCTTGAACTATCTGAAGTTTTTGGCTGAAATTATGTCTGTTCCTATTGCAATTGTCTCCTTGGGAGCAGAGCGCAGCCAAACCATCATTGTTGAGGATCCTATTCACGGCCCGAAACGGGCACTCCTCAAAGATGATGGCACCCAAGTCCATCCCGTTTTATCTTAGTGATCTCAATTGGAGTTGCAGCAATGTCTCGTTCCTTAACCATCGAGGGGCAACTACGCCCTGCCAATGCTAAGCCCAATGCCCTGCGGCGTGAGGGCAAAACCCCCGCCGTCCTCTATGGCCCTACCATTGAATCCTCCATTGCCTTGGTGGTGGATAGCCATGCCGCTGAATTTCTGGTGCGGGATGCTCGTCCCCAGAAAACCCCAATTCAGCTTTCGATCCCCGATCTACCGTGGCAGGGAACAGTGGTACTCCAAGAGGTGCAAACCCACCCCGCCAAGGATACCCTCTATCACCTTTCCTTTTTAGCCAAGGCTGAAAACTAGCCTCTAGGGGGAATTTGCTATAGTGGGGATATGTTAAGTGATTGTTAACAATGCCAGCCACACTACTTCGTTCTGCAGATCTTGCCCATCTTAGCTATTCCCCCCAAGGCGATCGCTTTGATGACTCTTGGGAATCTCCCCTAGCCACTCTCTTGGGATTGGGGCGGGCGGCTGGCGCTGATTTTGTCGAGATTTTCTTAGAGCGCAACCACTACCTCAGTACCCTGGTCGAGGACGATCGCCTCACGAGTGTCTCTCCTCGCTTGAGCCTAGGAGCAGGTATTCGCGTTTTTCGCGGTATCAGCGATTGCTACGTGAGTACCAATGACCTTAGCTTCAAGGGGCTGCGGGCGGCTCTTGAAAAAGCCCTTGGCTTAATGGGCTTGCTCTTACCTAGTCCTCAAGCCTATGTGCCTGAAATTCACCTTGAACCACTGCGGGACTACGCTCAAGATCGCAAGGAAGGCTGGCTGGCCACCTGTAGTTCAATTGCTGAAGTGGCAGATATTCTGCTAGCGGGGAGCAATCTCCTGCGCCAAAAAACTCAGCATCTGCAATCCCGTCGCCTCAGTTATTTTCGCGATTGGCAAGAGGTGATGGTGGCCGCCAGTGATGGCACGTTTGGGCGCGATATTCGCCTCACCCAGTCGGCAGTGGCTTCTGTTCTTTGCGCTGACGGGGAACACCGCGCCTCCATTGGTGAGCGCCATGGCGATACCAGTAACCCTGACTTTTTGCGCCAGTGGGACTACACTGCCTTGACTGACACCGTTGCTGAAGCGGCCGGCAAAATGCTCTATGCCGACTATGTGGAATCGGGCACCTATCCCGTGATTATGGCCAACCAGTTTGGTGGTGTGATCTTCCATGAAGCCTGCGGTCACCTCTTGGAAACAACCCAAATTGAGCGAGGGACAACTCCCTTTGCCGATAAAAAAGGAGAAAAAATTGCCCACGAAAACTTAACTGCTTGGGATGAAGGAATCACTAGCGGTGCCTTTGGCAGTATTGACATGGACGATGAGGGGATGCCGGCACAGCGCACATTGCTGATTGAAAATGGCGTTCTCAAGAATTTCCTCAGCGATCGCGCTGGTTCGATGCGCACAGGGCACCCTCGCACGGGTAGTGGCCGCCGCCAAAGTTATACCTATGCCGCCGCTTCACGGATGCGCAATACCTATATCGCTCCCGGCGAGTACACAGTTGAGGACTTAATTGCGTCTGTCGATCGCGGCATTTACTGCAAACGCATGGGAGGTGGCAGCGTCGGTGCCACAGGTCAATTTAACTTCGCGGTTGAAGAAGCCTACTGGATTGAAAATGGCCAAATCAAATACCCCCTCAAGGGAGCGACACTGATTGGTGAAGCCAAGGAAATCATGCAGCGAATTTCTATGTCTGCTAACGATCTCGCCCTTGCCCCCGGCTTCTGTGGCTCGATTAGTGGTAGCATCTACGTCACCGTCGGTCAGCCCCATATCAAAGTGGACGCTATTACCGTGGGTGGCCGCTAAACTGATTACCTGCGGTTATGGTTTTGAGTAGAAATACCTAAAGATTTTATATGTGAATTTTTGTGACTCTGGCTACATTATCATAGAAAAAGAAGAGAAGCAAAGGCAGTGCAGCTTTTTCATCGCCCTCACCGCTTTCTGTGTGCCTTAACTTCTCTTCTGAGACAACAACATTGGACTGAATGACCAGTACTTACTGGTCTTTTTTTTGCTTTTTTAAGATGCCCTTGCCTAGGCAGCGGCTGGAGTTTTCACTTGGGCAAGAAGTTCGTGGAGTTCTTCACCCTCAATTACTTCTTTTTCCAAGAGTTTTTGGGCGATCGCTTCGAGAAGGTCACGGTTTTCCTTAAGAATGCTGAGCGCCTGTTGGTGGGCTGACTCGACAATTTCCTTGACCTCGCGATCAATGGCTTGAGCGGTTTCTTCACTCACTGCCCGCAACATCATGCCATTGTTCGTCAAAAAGCTCGACTGTTGTTGCTCAAAGGCGAGGGGGCCAAGGATTTTGCTCATGCCGTAGCTGCGCACCATCCGCTCCGCCAAATCCGTTGCCCGTTGCAGATCATTGGCTGCCCCAGTGGTGATTGTGCCAAAGACAATCTCCTCTGCCGATCGCCCCCCCAGCAATGTGGCAATTTGAGCACGCAATTCTTGCTCATCAAGAAGGAAGCGATCCTCTGTTGGCAACTGCAGCGTATAACCAAGAGCGGCCATACCACGGGGCACAATTGAGATTTTCTCCACGCGACCGCTCCCCGGCAGGACACAGCCAACAAGGGCATGCCCCACTTCGTGGTAAGCGACAATTTTCTTCTCCTTCTCGTTGAGGACACGGCTTTTCTTCTCAAGACCGGCCACAATGCGTTCAATTGCCTCGGCAAAGTCCTGTGGTGTCACCACTTCCCGTTGATTGCGAGCCGCGAGTAGGGCAGCTTCATTGACCAAGTTGGCCAAATCTGCGCCGGCAAACCCCGGTGTACGGGCGGCGATCGCGTGCAGATCCACTTCAGGGGCTAGTTTTACCTTTTTGGCATGGATTTTCAAAATTGCCTCCCGCCCACTCAAATCGGGGCGATCCACCAACACTTGGCGGTCAAACCGTCCAGGTCGCAGTAGGGCTGGATCAAGGGTTTCCGGTCGGTTCGTTGCCGCTAAAACAATGACCGTTGCCCCTGTGGCATCAAAGCCATCCATTTCCGTCAGCAGTTGGTTCAGGGTTTGCTCCCGCTCATCATTTCCGCCATAGAAGCCTGCACTGGAGCGCGATTTACCAATGGCATCCAATTCATCAATAAAGACAATACAGGGAGCCTGCTTTTTGGCCTGCTCAAAGAGATCTCGTACGCGGGCAGACCCTACGCCTACAAATAGCTCTACAAACTCCGATCCCGAAATTGAGAAAAAGGGTACATTGGCTTCGCCAGCAACTGCTTTGGCTAGTAAGGTTTTCCCTGTTCCCGGTGGCCCGACGAGCAGCACGCCTTTGGGAATGCGGGCACCAATTTGAATATAACGCTGGGGATTTTTTAGGAAATCAACAATTTCGACGAGTTCAGCCTTGGCTTCCTCAACCCCGGCAACATCGTCGAAGCGAATTCCTGTGTTTGCACCCTCAACATAGACCTTGGCACGGCTTTTACTGATGGAGAGAACGCCCTGCGGCCCGCCCCCCTGGCGACTGGCGAAGAATTGAAAAATTAGTACAAATATAATCGGCGGAATTACCCAGCCAAGGACATTCCACAGCCAACTGTTGCGGGGCGGGGGTGCCGCTGCAAATTCCACTCCCTGAGCTTCCAGTCGTTTGGGCAGCTCTAAGTCAAAGATGGGGGTGGTGGCCAAAACTTGGGCAGGGCGATCGCCTTTGGGTTTGAGTTGGTAAAGAATCTCGTTTTGACTGATATAGACGCGGTTCACCTCCCCTTCTTCCACTTGGTGGATAAACACACTATAGGGAACTTGAGGTGGGCGCGGTGAGAACAACTGGGGGAAGAACAGATTCAGTAGAAGAAAGCCTACCCCCAGCAATAGCAAAAAATTACCAATTTGACGGCTCCGCGGTGCTTGCGGCGAGTCTTTAATGGCCATAACGAAGGCTCCCCAGCGGTTACTTACTGTCCATAGTGACACTTGGAAGGAATGGAGGGCAAGGGTCAGAACTTTAAGATTGGTTCACTCCCGCTGTTGGCGAGTTGAGACATTGCCGGCAACATCGCAAAGATGGTTAGCCTTCTGCTACGATAGAAATAGTATTGTTCTTTAATAATCTAATCTTTTTTGCATCGTGCATGGTTGACCTAAGTAGTCTCAGACGCGATTTTTCCCTGTTGCGCGATCGCCTGGGTCATGCCCAGGACTATCTTTGACCCGGCCGCATTGAGGGCAAAAATTCACGACCTTGAACACACTGCGGCTCAACCTGATTTCTGGAGTGACCCGGCAACCGCCCAAGTCACACTACAACAGCTCACCGAAACTAAAGACACCCTCAGCCAGTTGCAGAATTGGCAAAAGCAACTTGAGCACGTAGAAACTGCCCTAGAGCTTCTTGAACTAGAAACAGATGAAAGTTTGGTAACAGAAGCAACAGCCCTGCTGAAAGACCTAGGAACCCAGTTGAGTCGCTGGGAACTGGAGCAGCTCCTAAAGGGAGTCTACGACAAAAATAACGCTATTCTAACAATCAATGCCGGCGCCGGCGGCACTGACGCTCAGGACTGGGCAGCAATGCTACTGCGCATGTACACCCGCTGGGCAGAGCGTCACGGTTACCAAACCCATCTGGCGGAACTGTCAGAAGGAGAGGAAGCGGGCATTAAGTCAGCCACCCTAGAGATTCGCGGCCGCTATGCCTACGGCTATCTGCGCTCGGAAAAGGGCACCCACCGTCTGGTGCGCATTTCTCCCTTTAATGCCAATGGTAAGCGGCAGACGAGTTTTGCCGGCGTCGATGTGATGCCAGAGTTAGATCAATCCGTTACAGTGGAAATTCCCGAGAGCGATTTGGAGATTACCACCTCCCGCAGTGGCGGCAAGGGCGGCCAAAACGTCAATAAGGTGGAAACGGCAGTGCGCATTGTCCACAAGCCAACAGGCTTAGCCGTCCGCTGCACCCAAGAGCGATCGCAACTGCAAAACAAGGAGAAAGCGCTCGCTATTCTCAAAGCAAAGCTATTGGTCATTGCCCAAGAGCAAAAAGCAAAGGAAATTGCCGATATTCGTGGCGATGCCGTTGAGGCTGCTTGGGGGAACCAAATTCGCAACTATGTCTTCCATCCCTACCAACTGGTTAAAGACCTGCGCACCGACGTGGAAACTACGGCTATTCAAGACGTGATGGACGGTGACCTCGATCCTTTTATCCAAGCCTACCTCCGTCAACAAACAGAGGAGTCCCACTAAGTCAGCGACCGCGCCACAAGGGGAGGGGGCTTTTCCGGTAATCTTTATAAAAACCTCCCCCTCAAGGGTTGGGGAGGTCTTGACTACAACTTGATCAAATGAAAGAGAACGTCAACAATCTAAATCTCCACCACACCCCCTGCAGCCTGTAGGCGAGCACGGGCACGGCGAAAGGCCTGGGTGGCTTGAATTTTTGCCTGCTTGGATTCGCCCTGTTCAGCCTTGGCAAGAGCCGCCTGCGCCTCAGCAAATTCGGCTTTGGCTTTTTCAAGGTCAATCATGTCGCCGCGCTCAGCCCCGTTGACAAGGATCGTCACTTCGTTGTTTTCAACTTCGGCAAAACCTCCCATAAGGGCGATCGCCACCCATTCGCGGTTCTGGCGCACCCGCATAACGCCTATTTCTAAGGCAGTTAAGAGGGGGGCATGATTTGAAAGAATGCCCAATTGCCCCGTCGTGCTGGGCAAAATGACTTCTTCGGCAGGGGCATCCCAAACGGTTTTATCGGGCGCAATTACCCGAACAGTCATCACCATAACGCTTCCTTTGCCACTCAATCGGAATCTAAGGGTGGGGCAAGCCACCCTCTATTACTGCTGCAGAACCTAGGCTTTCAGTTTTTCAGCTTTGGCTTTTGCTTCTTCGATATTGCCCACCATGTAGAAGGCTTGCTCTGGCAGATCATCCAGCTCACCGCTGAGGATCATCTGGAAGCCTTTGATGGTTTCTGCAAGGGGGACGTACTTCCCAGGGGCACCGGTAAAGACCTCCGCCACAAAGAAGGGCTGGGACAGGAAACGCTCAATTTTCCGTGCCCGTGCCACCGTGAGGCGGTCTTCTTCAGAGAGTTCATCGAGACCCAAAATGGCAATAATGTCTTGAAGCTCTTTGTAGCGCTGCAGTGTCGCTTGGACGGCTCGTGCTGTTTGATAGTGTTCTTGACCGACAATGTCTGGCTGCAGCATATTGGAGGTGGAGGCAAGGGGATCCACCGCAGGGTAAATCCCTTTAGCGGCCAGACTGCGGGAGAGCACGGTGGTACCATCCAAGTGAGCGAAGGTCGTTGCCGGCGCAGGGTCAGTTAAATCGTCCGCAGGCACATAAACCGCTTGAATCGAGGTAATCGAACCTTCGGTGGTGGAGGTAATTCGCTCCTGCAGCGCCCCCACATCTGTACCAAGGGTAGGCTGGTAACCTACGGCAGAGGGCATCCGACCCAAGAGTGCCGATACCTCTGAGCCTGCTTGTACAAAACGGAAGATGTTATCAATAAACAGCAGGACATCTTGTTTATTGACATCGCGGAAGTATTCGGCCATCGTTAACCCCGATAGACCCACACGCATCCGTGCACCGGGGGGTTCGTTCATTTGACCGTACACAAGGGCAATTTTTGATTTGCTGGGATCATCTTTATTGATGACACCCGATTCAATCATCTCGTTATAGAGGTCATTGCCTTCGCGGGTACGCTCGCCCACCCCAGCAAACACTGAGACACCGCCGTGTTGGGTGGCAATATTGTTGATAAGCTCCATCATGATCACGGTTTTGCCAACCCCAGCACCACCAAAGAGGCCGATTTTACCGCCACGGCGATAGGGGGTGAGTAGGTCAATCACCTTGATGCCCGTTTCAAACACTGAGGGCTTGGTTTCCAGTTGCGTAAAGCTGGGGGCAGGACGGTGAATGGGCAGGGTTTCAGTGGCATTGACAGCACCTTTTTCGTCCACGGGTTCACCCAGCACATTGAAGATGCGGCCAAGGGTGGCTGTCCCTACGGGCACGCTGATAGGGGCACCGGTGTCAACAACTTCCATCCCCCGCACTAAGCCATCGGTGCTGCTCATGGCAACGGCACGGACGCGGTTATCGCCTAGCAGTTGTTGCACTTCACAGGTAACCGCCACGTCTAGGCCGGCCTCGTTTTTGCCTTGAATCCGCAGGGCGTTGTAAATGGCGGGCATTTTGCCGCTGGGAAATTCAATGTCAACGACAGGGCCAATGACCTGAGTAATAAAGCCTACATTGGTTCGTTCTGCTGATATGACCATGGACGTTTGCCTACTGTCTAGGTAAATTCATTTGTGTTTTCTAGAGGGCGATCGCTCCCCAAGGGGCACAACGATCGAGACTGAAAGTGGAATACAGCGTTTGGTGCAAGCGCACCACAATACAACGTACCACTAATGCAGCCTTTTTCTATCGGATTCAGTCGGATCCAAGTTTGGGGTCCTATTGACCCAGCGCAGTTGCTGCGAAAAAGGCGGCAGGGCGGAAATTAACCAACGACTTCAATTTCGTCCTCAAAAAACCAAGTGCTGGAGCGGTCGTCAAAGGTGACAACGACGCCAACCCCACTGCCATCGGTCATCTTAAAACCGGTAATTTGACCCACTTGGCCGAGTTTTTGAATGATGTCTTGGGCGACGCGATCGCGAATTCGACAGACGCGCACTTTTTGCCCCACGTCCATAGCAACTCCCAAACTTTGTATAATCCTTGAAAATCGTACCAAGAAAGCGTCACATTCACACGGGTTTGCACTATGGGTCGGCTGCGGATTGGGCTACTGTTTGGGGGACGCTCACGGGAGCATGACGTTTCAGTGGTCTCGGCGGCAGCGATCGCCCAAGCCTTTGCCGAAGGCGACAATCGCGATCGCTATGAAGTAATGCCCATCTATATTCAAAAAGATGGCCGTTGGCGCCCCACAGACCATGTTGGCATTCCCGACGGTTCCGCAGTTGAAAACTCCCTGTGGCACTTTCCTGCGGTTGCGGAAAGCATTGATGTTTGGTTCCCAATCCTCCACGGCCCCAATGGTGAGGATGGCACAATTCAAGGCCTGCTGCAATTGATGCAACGCCCCTATGTGGGTTCAGGGGTGGCCGCCTCGGCCATTGGTATGGACAAAATTCTGATGAAAACAGTCTTTGGCGCGGTGGGCTTACCCCAAGTGCGCTATGTAGCCCTTCAGCGCAGTGACCTCTGGTCGGATCCCTGTCGTTACAACCATTTGTGCGATCGCATCGAAACCGAACTGGGCTATCCCTGCTTTGTGAAGCCCGCCAACCTTGGTTCCTCGGTGGGCATTGCCAAGGCAAAAAATCGCCAACAACTCACAACTGCCCTCGAAGCCGCCGCAGAACTAGATCGTCGCATTATTGTTGAAGCGGGTGTAGTGGCCCGTGAGCTAGAGTGTGCCGTTCTTGGCAATGACAAGCCTCAAGTCTCGGTGGTGGGAGAAATTACTTACAACAGTGAGTTTTACGACTACGAAACGAAGTACACCGACGGCCGCGCCCAACTCCATATCCCTGCGGAGATTCCCCCGGCAGTGAGTGAGCAGATCCGCACCATGTCCTTGCAGGCTTTTCAAGCCCTTGATGCCGCTGGTCTTGCCCGCTTTGATTTTTTCTACATCCCCAGCACAGGGGAAGTGTTGATGAACGAAGTGAATACGCTGCCGGGGTTTACCGCACTGAGTATGTATCCGCAACTGTGGGCCGCCAGTGGCGTGCCTTTTCCAGAGCTAGTCCATCGTTTGGTACAGTTGGCGCTAGAACGGCACGGCTAGGGAGTTCCCCTCATGTAAAGAACAATAAAGGCAGCGCATCAAGGTCTTGACTTATCTTACTAAATAACTCTATAGTTATATAAGACCATAGAGCTAGGCATCCTATGAAACAATCCTTGAGGGGCAAGCCCAGTCAATGGGCAACAATTTGGCTATTCTTTGCCATTGCAATTGGTGGTCTTTGGTATCCGTGGCTCGGTTACCTCATGCTAGCCATGATGCTGGGTATTCCAGTGTTGGCCTATTTTCGTAGCCGCTACTGGTGTGGTAACCTCTGCCCTCGTGGTGCCTTCCTTGACATTGTGCTTTATCACTTTAGCCCCCACCGTGCCTATCCGAAGCTGTTCAAAAAACAGAGTTTCCGCTGGGCTGTCTTTAGCTTCATCATGACTGTTTTTGCCATACGCATGGCGCTGACTTGGGGCAATTGGATGGCGGTGGGCGGCCTTTTTGTCAATATGTGTGTGGTTACCTCCATTGTGGCAATTCTCTTGGGGGTGATCTTTAACCAGCGGGCTTGGTGTGCAATTTGTCCTATGGGGACACTCCAGGAATCTCTGGGCAAGCTTGGCAGCGGTCGAACAAAAACCAAAAAAGCCAGTGCTAAAACAACAAAAGCCCTGCCCCCTGTAGAGCAGTTAGAATAGACGCGCGATCGCTAGAATCGCTAAAATGAAAATATCCGCTGAGCACGGCAACCAACGTGAATAAGCTACAACAGTGGGGCTTTGACAAAGACTGGTGGCGCAACCAACGGGGAGAATTTTGGGTCATTGGCCAAACGGTACTCAGTATTGGCTTTGTTCTCCTGCCAGTTGTACGCGTGGCTACGCTACCGTTTGCCGTGCGCTTAGGGTTAACCCTTGGTCTAGGTTTTATTGGTTTGAGCTTGGGCATCGCTGGTCTGTTTAGCCTAGGGAACAATTTGACGCCTCTTCCCCATCCCAAGGAGGACAGCCAATTAGTGACCACGGGGGTTTATGGTTGGGTGCGCCATCCCATCTATAGCAGTGTAATCTTTTTTGCATTGGCCTATGGGGTATGGCAAATGAGCCTCTCCCACGGATTGGGGGCGATCGCCCTTTTCATTTTCTTTGACCGCAAGGCGGCTCAAGAGGAGCAGTGGCTATCAGCTAAGTTTGAGGACTACGCCAACTATCGGCAGGCGGTGAAAAAACTAATTCCCTTCCTTTACTAATTCATTTTTGTCCTTTTGCTGGTTTTGCTGGAACACAACTTGCCGCAGACTGGATACAGGGTAGCCACCGTCCCCTTGTCAAACTCTCATGGATGTTGTCCTTTGTCATCAAGTTGCTGATTTTGATACCCTAGGGGCAGCCGTAGGTCTGACGCGCCTGTATCCGGGTACTAAAATTGTCCTGACGGGGGGAACTCACCCCAAGGTAAGGGAGTTTTTGGCCTATCACCGCGATGAGTATCCCCTTATTGAAGCAAGGGCAGTTAACCCTAGCCAATTGCGGCAAATTTGGGTAGTAGATACGCAGTGGCGCCGTCAGTTAGGGCAAGCCGCAGGATGGCTGGATCAGCCCCATGTCCAGATTGGTCTATACGATCATCATTTGGAGACAGCAGGGGATATTGTGCCGCAGCAGCAATGGTTAGAACCTGTTGGCGCCACCAGCACGATTCTCTGTGAACAGTTGCAGGCAAAAAAAATTACCCTTTCCCCCACAGAAGCAACGGTTTTGGCGTTGGGCATTCACGCCGATACTGGTTCTTTGACCTTTGAGCAAACCACGGTGCGGGATGTGCAGGCTCTGGCTTGGCTTTTGCAGGAAGGGGCAAATCAGCGGGCGATCGCTACCTATTCCGAGGCCGGCTTGAGTGCAGACCTGCAACCCTATCTGCGGCAGGCGTGGGCGAAGCTTCAGCAAGTGGTTCATCAGGGCTACCGGCTAGGCTGGGTACTGCTGCACACAGCGGAGTATCTCCCCGGTCTTTCACGATTAACCACCCAATTGGCAGATCTCAGTGAATGCGATGCCCTCCTCCTTGGGCATCAGTATCGGCAACATCATCTTGCAATTATTGCCCGCAGCCAAATTTCCAATGTCAATGTTGCCCATTTACTGGCTCCCCTTGGTGGGGGTGGTCATGCTCAAGCTGCTGCAGTAACCATTACCACAGACAATCCAGAGGCGCTGCTGCAAGAGCTATTTACAGCTCTCAAAGCACAGATTCCCCATCCACCCACAGCAGCAGAACTCATGTCCGCCCCCGTGCGAACGGTACGTCCAGAGACCTCCGTTGCCGATGCCCACCGCATCTTGCTGCGCTATGGTCATTCTGGTCTGTCGGTGGTGAGTGCAGAAGGGGAACTTCAGGGGATTATTTCACGGCGGGATTTGGATGTGGCGCTGCACCATGGGTTTGCCCATGCTCCGGTGAAAGGCTACATGAAAGCGCCCGTGCATACCATTTCACCCACAACACCCCTGCCCCAGATTCAAGCCCTGATGGTACAGTACGATATTGGGCGGTTGCCCGTGGTCAACGATCAAGGGGAGCTGGTGGGAATTGTGACCCGTACGGATGTATTGCGCCACCTCTATGCCCTGCGGCGGGAAACAGAAACAGCGTGTCCTTTGCCAACCTTAAACCTTTACGAGGCGCTGCAACAACGGCTCCCTGGGCAACTGTGGGTACTTTTGCAACGGGCGGCGGCAATCGCCAAGGAACACGCCTGGCAACTTTATCTTGTCGGCGGTGCCGTACGGGATCTGCTGCTGGCGATCGCCCAGGGGAATTCCTCCTTACCCACACGGGAGTTTGATTTAGTGGTGGATGGGGTGCAACAGGAGGAGGCCGCGGGGGTGCATTTGGCGCAAGCACTCCATGACCTCTACCCAGAGACCGATTTACAGATCTATGGTCAGTTTCAAACCGCTGCACTCCACTGGCCGAAGACGTCACCCTTGACAGGGTTTGCCGTAGATATTGCCACCGCCCGCAGTGAGTTTTATCCCTATCCGGCAGCGCATCCGGAAGTGGCAGCCAGTTCGATTCGCCAAGACCTCTACCGCCGCGACTTTACCATCAATGCCTTGGCCATGCGCCTGACGCCACCGCGCCACGGCGAGATTCTGGATTTTTTCGGTGGGCAGGAGGATTTGCAGCGGCGGTTGATTCGAGTGCTTCACCCCAACAGTTTTATTGAAGACCCGACGCGGATTTTTCGGGCGGTACGTTTTGCCGTGCGCCTTGGCTTTGACCTAGAGCTGCAAACCCGCCAGTACATTGAATATGCCCTGACAAGCGGTGTCTTTGCCACCCGCGATCGCCTTTCAGGCGCGCCCCGAAGGGGCGATCGCTCCACCTCAAAACGGCCTTCCCTCCAGAGTCGGCTGCGCAATGAACTGCGCCACATCCTTGAACTGCCCCTTGCGCCCACAGAACACTTTGGTGGTGAGCGTGCCTTAACAATGCTGGCGGAGTTGGGTGCCCTCGAATGTCTGGATCGCCAAGTCACCTTTGATGAGGCGGCCAAGGAACGCCTAAAATTGGTTTGGGAGTGGTGGCCAGAGGTTCCTGAGCGGCGGCAGTGGCAAACTTTTCCCCTGTGGGAACTAGAACTATTGGCATTGATTGTGACCGTCCCCACCGCTGGGGCGATCGCCCATCAACTGCAACTGGGGGAGCAAATCTGTGGGTGGCTCGACACTTTTCCTAACTTTCAAGAGGAATGGCAGACATTGCGGCAGAGCCAGCAACCACGCAGTTGCTACTGTAACTTTTTAGAACATCAGCCCCTCCCTCTAATTGTGCTGTTGGCAGCGGTGCAGCAGGCAAAGGGGAGTGAAGCAGCATTGTTGGATGTAACCCTTTTGCGGCAGTATCTCTGGCAGTGGCGGTTGCAAAAGCCCCCCTTGAATGGTTACGACCTGCAACAGTTAGGCTATGCCCGTGGACCGCAATTACGGCACATTCTCCTTGCCCTGCGCTCAGCGATGCTCGATGGCCTTGTCAGCGATCGCCCTAGTGCCATTGCCTATGTTGAAGCCCATTTTCCGAGGTCATGAATTGGTTTCAGCCAGTTATTGGTCAGCCAACCGCTGTCCAACTGTTAACCCATGCCCTTGAGCGCCAGCGCCTAGCACCTGCCTACCTTTTTGTTGGGCCTGAAGGCGTCGGCCGTGCCCTCACTGCCCGCTGCTTCCTCCAAGCCATTCTCGAGGAGGACAGTGACCTTAGCAATCACCCCGATGTTCTCTGGCTAGAACCCACCTACAGCGTTCAGGGGACACTCTACACCCGTCGCCAACTACTTGCAGCAAATAGGGAGATTCCCCGCAGCCCGCCTCAACTGCGCTTGGAGCAAATTCGCCAACTCAGCCGTCACCTCAGCCAACCGCCTATACGTGCCCCGCGATCGCTAGTGGTTTTGACCCATGCTGAAACGATGAATGAAGCCGCTGCCAATGCCCTGCTGAAAACCCTTGAGGAACCGGGGCGTGCCACGCTCATTCTCATTGCCTCCAGTTCCTCGGCTTTATTGAATACCATTGTTTCCCGCTGTCAGAAGATTCCCTTCTATCCCCTGAATCGTCAGGATATTGAACAGGTATTGAAACAGGTGGCGCCCCCTGAATTTTGGCATCAAGTCACTCCCGCCCTCCTAGCTTTGGGAGCAGGGTCGCCGGGGGCAATTCTGCAAGCGTGGCAAACATGGCAAGAGATTCCTGAGGCATTTTGCCATCTCGGTGAACGATTGAGTGCCCCCCTACCTCTACAAACGGCGCTGGAATTGGCACGGGACATCACCCAGTCCCTAGATGTGGAACGGCAGCTATGGCTTCTTAGTCTAATGCAGCAGCAGCTGTGGCAAGGGGAACAATTTCCGCAGTGTGTTTCAATGCTCCAGCAATTGGAGCGTGCCCGCCAGTATTTGCAGCAGTACGTTCAGCCTCGCCTTGTTTGGGAGGTATTACTGATGCAGTGGGGGACAGTGTGATAGGCTATCAGCAACAGTTGGGAAAATGACCAGATCAATCATGGCAAAGTACCAATGGCTGGGGGCAATCACGATTGCGGTGCTGTTGGCGGGATGCCACTCGGCAATGAGTCGCTTAGAATCACCGGCAGTCGCTCGTCCAGACCGTAAAGGGGTCACCGCCGATGTGGCTGTGGCACGGTTGGCGCCCTTGGCAGCGGGGGCAACTCTGACGGGTACCACACGCCCCTATCGTGAAGTAATGCTGCGTTCCCAAGTGGAAGGTCAAGTGATTCGCCTTGGGGTCGATGTGGGCGATCGCGTGCAATTGGGGCAATTGCTGGCGGAGGTGGATGCAGTTGTCCTCAAAAACGCGGTTTTTCAGGCAGAGGCTGAACTTGCCGCCCGCCGCAATGAAGTGATTCAAGCCCAAGCCGCTATCAACCGTGCCCGTACAGCTGTTGAAGAAGCCCGTCTTACCCTCCAACAGGCAGAAAGCGATGCCCAACGCCTTGAAACCCTGGTGCGGGACGGTGCCGTCTCAGCGCAAGCAGCGGAACAAGCCCGCACAACGGCGCAAACAGCACGGCAGGTGTTGCGCTCCCGTGAGGCAGAGGTGGTAACTGCTCAACAGGGGGTGGCCGTTGCCCAGGGACGGGTGCAAGCCCAACTAGCCTTTGTGCAACAGGCACGGGCACGTCTAAATCAAGCCCTTCTGCGATCGCCCCTAAATGGGGTGGTGCTAGAGCGACTCACCGAAGTGGGCAACCTGCTGCAGCCGGGGGGAGAGATTCTCCGCCTTGGGGATATTCGTCAACTTAAGGTTGTGGTAGAGGTCTCAGAACGGGAACTGGCCAGATTAGCCCCCGGCCAAGGGGCAACCGTCACCTTTGATGCCGTTCCCAATCGCACCTACCAGGGTCGGATTATCCGCATTTCACCCGCTGCTGCCGCTGCTCGCCTGATTCCTGTGGAAGTGGTGATTGACAATACCGATGAACGCTTAGGCAGTGGTTTGCTGGCGCGGGTAACTTTCCAGAGTGCTAATACGCCGCGCTTGCTGATTCCTCAGTCAGCTCTCAGTGGCTTTGAAGAAGGGCGGCTCTCCTCACGCAAGGGCAGCGTTTTTGTGGTCGTTGGCGATCGCGTGCAAGAACGGCCGGTTACCCTAGGACAACAGCACGGGGACAAGGTGGAGGTTCTCAGGGGATTGAACCCCGGCGAGCGCTATGTCCTCCGCGCTAGTCGCCCCCTGCGGGACGGCGATAGGATTCGCCCTAGCCTTCTCTCTGAAGGCTAACCAGAGGTTTATTGGCGCCCGATCGCCACTGTTTCAGTTTCACAGGGCTGCCACGAGTGCAATGCCCGCAGTTGTGGGGTTTTCTTCTGCTGGTGGGCTTCCATACGGGCAAGGACATCGTCGAGAATATCCACTGCCAATCCCACATAGGGACCTTTGTTGAGCATGACGCATTCCGCTCGCTCAGCCATAGCTGCATCGGTGATTTCCGCACGGGAGGGCACGCCTTTTTTCACCAAGTTTTCAAGGACTTGAGTTGCCCACACCACAGGCACATGCGCTGCTTCACATAGCCAGAGAATTTCCTCCTGCATTTCCGCCAAGCGTTGGTAGCCAATTTCAACAGCGAGATCGCCTCGGGCAATCATGACCCCAAAGGGTTGCCGACCCGCAGCTTGGATGATCATTTCTGGCAGTGCTCGAATTGCTTTTGGAGTCTCAATTTTGGCAATGATGCCCATCGGGCGATCGCCACAGTAATTTTCCAGCTCCCGTTGCAATAGAGCAATATCCTCCGCCGATTGGACAAAGGAGTAGCCAATTATATCGGCATGGCAACTGGCAAAGGCTAAATGCTGGCGATCGCTTTCCGTTAGAGGACACAGACGCAAATCACTGTCGGGGAAGTTCAAGCCCTTGGCCACTTTAAGTCGCTGCCCCTCCTTGCAGTGGGTAACCGTGAACTCAACCCCTTGCTCATCTTTGTGAATGATTTGGCCGCCAATGTGGCCATCATCAATCCAAATCCGCTGTCCCACCTCCAACTGGGGCAAAATTTCTGGCAATGAGCAGGTAAGTTGCGGGATTTCTGAGCCTTCAGGGCAAATTTGCCTTGTCAGCCGCAGGCGATCGCCCCGGTGGAGACGCACCATTGCAGGTGCAATTTCCGCAATACGCGGTTTGGGACCGCCCAGATCCATGAGAATCTTACAGGGTTGACCTGTTAACTGACTGGCCACTCGCAGGTGTCCAATCATTGCCTCCCAAGTGGCGGGGTCATCGTGGGCACAGTTGATGCGGGCGCAGTTCATCCCTTGGCGCAGGAGCGCCACACTCCACTGGGGATCTGTTCCCGCTTCAGTAGGTAATGTCACCATAATGCGGACATGACGTTTGCCGCGAATAGGACCGAAGAGTTCCTCGGTCTGGCGGCGCAGTTGGCAATCGCCCGCAAAAAAGGCATCTAAGGCGGGGCGGGGGGGCAATGCCTCATGGGTATGGCAAAGGGCGCCCAGCGTGTTAATCACCGCATCCAAATTGGGCAACACCCGTGACTCAATTCGTCCTAAGGACGATAACCCCCACGGCATCAAGGCCATTTGAATTGCCCGCAGATCCCGCCAACGCAAGGCCAAATAGTAGGCAAGATTGCGAGCACTAGGTATAAATTCGGGTCGCTTAATTTTTGAGTGCCACTGTTGAAAACGGGCTTCCCCCTCTTTAGTAATTTCCCGCCGCAGTTCTAATAGGCTATGGAGCAAGGCAATAGGTGAAGTTGGTACCGTCGGTGCCTCCAGCAACATGACCGCCTCCTAGATAGTTTTTAAGGGATTTCACGATTGGGGTAGATTCATAACAAAGCAAGATTTGATAAGAGTTTGTAGGAATTTTAATGATTGTTGAAAATCATTGACGAATGGCTTAACAATACCCCTCACCGCAAAACATAAATAAAAAGTTCCTTACATTAATGGGTTGCAACGAACAGTTGTGTAGGAACGACCGTGTTTTCTGACACAACTCTATCTATCTTTCAGTATATCTACCGACTTCTTTAGGGGAATCTTAATTTTCTCTGAAGCCAAAGGATTAAGAGTTACTACAAGCGTTGCAAACAGATTTTCCGGTTCTGTTATGTTCTCAATAGAGAGGTTGATTGTCTTGCCCTTACCAGTGCCCCTATGGATCGTTATCCCTCGTTACAGTTACTCAAATACTCCTATGAGTCCGCAGTGGCCTGGTGCCAAGAGCACGGCTGGACCGATCTTTTTATCGAGCAGTACCAGTATTGGGCATTTCCACCGGGGGGAGTGATGCCCTTGCCCTTGCCTACTGAGGGGCTGCAATTTATTGAACTGCCGGTTGCCCTATCAGCCCAGCAACGTCGCCTGCAGATTTTGGCACTGGCGATTGCCTTGATTACGATGGGCTTAAGTGGCTGGCTTCAGTCTTTGTTTCCGCTTGTTATTGGCTTTAGCTGCTGTGCCCTTTTGATGGCAGCCCAAGAACCCTAGTCTTGATTCTTGATAAACTAGGAGCTTGGCCTGCTCTCCAGCACATTCCTTGACCGGCTCATCTCCAGCAACAGAACAGCTACCGATTTTGCTCAGTGGGACGCAATTCTACAGTCCCGGCTATTCCTGCGGTGATGAGGTCGTAGGTGCCTGTGGTCGCCTTTTTGACCGCGAGCAACTGCCTTGGCTCTGTTGTCGCATTGCTTGGCGCAGCAAAGAACTCAGTTGACGGCGCATTCGCCGGCGGCTGATCCTTGATAGCGCCACAAAACGACATCCCAGCTATTGGGTACGCCACATCGAAACGGGGGCAATGATGGTGATCACCCTCTATTGGGTGGAGTTAAGCACTAGCGATCGCCAGTGGTGGAGCGGTCACCCTATCCGTCTTGAAGCGGTAGATTGAGCAGCAAGATTCCCCTTGGGGAGAGGGCAAGGCTTCCCGCCGATTAGCTCAACTTATTGGGAAAAAATTGCAAAAGCTGACCTATAGTTTTAGAATGTCTGTCAGCTTTAACTTAGGAGAAATTCTCAATTATGGAGAAAGTAAGTCGCCGTATCTTCCTGGGCATGGGGGCTGCAGCAACAGCCTATGTTGCCCACCACCTCTGGAATCAAGACGCTGAATCCAGCTATGCTCAGCAGAGACAAACAGGGGGGGTCATCAATGTCTATTCGGCACGACACTACGA